>JANJXE010000388.1 GCA_024709185.1 Paludibacter sp. | reverse complement strand
CTCTCCATCAACTGAAGATGTTTTCAACCAACCAAATAATTATTGTCTTATAAATGAAAGAGATACAGGATTTAATTGCGATTTCCCGATATTACGGCAGCGACAGTCGCTTTGTGATTGCTGGCGGAGGCAATACTTCGTTTAAAACCGATGAACTTATCTGGGTGAAAGCCAGTGGTTCGTCACTTGCTACCATTGATGAAGAGGGCTTTGCGGTGCTAAACCGAAAGAAACTCAACAAAATGTCGGGCAAGGTTTATAGTACCGATGCTGCTGAACGCGAAGAAGAGGTGAAAAACGATCTCGCAGATGCCACCCTCACGAAAGGAAAACGTCCGTCGGTGGAAACTTCCATGCACAATAGCATCCGTTACGCTTTTGTGGTGCATTTGCATCCTACGCTGGTCAACGGTCTGATGTGCGCGCAGGATGCTGAAAAAGAGCTGTTCCGCCTGTTTGGGGAGAAAAACGTGTACATCCCTTACACCGATCCGGGTTATGTTCTTTTCAAAAAAGTAGAAGAAAATATTGAGGAATATCGCCTGAAATACAACGAGGAACCGAAGGTTATCTGGTTGCAGAATCATGGTATTTTCGTGGCTGCCGATACCATCGATGAAATTAAATCTATTTACGATTCAATTCTCGAAACGCTTGAAAAAGCAGTGCAGCATCCGCTTCCTACTGCCGAACGAGCTACCTGCACCTGTACCGAACAGTTAGTTCCGGGTATCCGTATGATGCTATCCGGAAATGGGTTGAAAACACTCAAAGTGCGCAAAACAGAGCTGATTAAATATTTCTACGATATGGAAG
Organism: Paludibacter sp.; assembly: GCA_024709185.1. Classification (GTDB taxonomy): domain Bacteria; phylum Bacteroidota; class Bacteroidia; order Bacteroidales; family Paludibacteraceae; genus Paludibacter. The sequence goes on along the minus strand of JANJXE010000388.1, from coordinate 8,548 downwards.
AAGCACAATCCATGATTGCACGTCCTTTCACACCCGATGCGATTGTGTATTGCAAATCATCCTACCTGTTTTTCAACGATGAAGAACCGGAAGCAGTGCTGAAGGATGCTGCAGTTCGTATCCCTGAATTTATTGCTCAAAAGGGCTATCAACCTAAAGTTCTGCTGATTAAAGGCATTGGTCTGGTGGCTGTAGGCGATAATGCCCGTCAGTGCGATACCTTGCTGGATGTGTTCGAAGATGCGATGAAAATTGCCTATCTCGCACTTTCGTTTGGTGGTGCGCATCCGATGACGCAGCCGCAGATTGATTTTATCGATAACTGGGAAGTGGAAAACTACCGTCGCAGCGTGGCGGCAGGCGCAACATCTGGCCGTGCAACCAATAAAACCATTGTGGTGACGGGTGCTGCTCAGGGCTTTGGCGAAGGTATCGCTCGCTGCCTGCTGGCTGAAGGGGCCAACATCGTGGTGGCCGATATGAACGAAACGGTGGGCAAAGCGACTGTGGAACGGTTTAATGCCGCTGCCGGAAGTAACCGGGCTATCTTCGTGAAAACCAATGTGGCCGATATTCCCAGCATAGAAAACTTAGTGCACCAAACAATTTGTCAGTTTGGAGCCATCGATGCATTTATCAGCAATGCCGGTGTGTTAAAAGCAGGCGGACTGGTGGAAATGACTCCTGAAGATTTTGATTTTGTGACCCGCATTAATTATAATGCGTTCTTCTACTGTACTAAAGTGGTAAGCCGGGTGATGAAATTGCAAACCCGCTATGCGTCGGAAGCGTATTATGCAGATATTATGCAGATCAATTCCAAATCCGGACTTCGTGGCAGCAAGGCCAACTTTGCCTATGCTGGTGGTAAATTCGGAGGCATCGGTCTCACGCAGTCTTTTGCCCTTGAGCTGGCTCCGTTCCGCATCAAAGTAAACGCTATTTGTCCTGGTAATTTTTACGAAGGTCCGCTCTGGAGCGATCCCGATAACGGATTGTTTGTGCAATACCTGCGTGCAGGCAAGGTTCCAGGAGCTACCACCATCGACGATGTAAAAGATTTTTACCTGGCTCAGGTGCCCATGCGCAAGGGTTGTTCGCCCGAAGATGTTACCAAAGGGGCGCTCTACCTCATGGAACAGTGTGGCGAAACCGGTCAGGCGCTGCCAATTACCGGCGGACAGGTAATGTTGAACTAAAATTAAACAGGAAACAGTCCTGCTTTGCTTTTTATCTGAACTAGGATAACCGAAGTAAGGGTGAGTTTCCGGAAGAAAAAAGATAAATTATGAAAACTAAAGCAATCAGATTATACGGCAAGAAAGACCTTCGCATGGAGGAGTTTGAACTGCCAAAAATCAAGGACGATGAGATTCTGGCGAAAGTCGTTTCCGATTCGTTGTGCATGTCGTCTTACAAAGCTTCGACGCAAGCTACCGACCACAAACGTATTCCCAATGATGTGGCGAACAATCCCATCATTATCGGGCATGAGTTTGCAGGTGAATTGGTAGAAATTGGTTCCAAATGGGCCGATAAGTTTAAAGCGGGTGATAAATTTTCGATTCAGCCTGCATTGAATTACGAAGATGGTCCTGTGGGTATTCTCAGTGCTCCGGGCTATAGTTATAAATATATTGGCGGCGATGCGACCTATGTGATTATACCGAAGGAAGTGATGGAAAAGGATTGCCTGTTAGCCTACCGTGGCGAAGGGTATTATCCTGCTTCACTGGCAGAGCCTTTGTCGTGTGTAATTGGTGCTATGCATGCCAACTACCACACTACTCCGGGAAGCTATGTTCACAAGATGGACATTGTAGAAGGCGGTAAAATGGCGATTCTGGCGGGTGTGGGTCCGATGGGACTGGCAGCTATCAATTATGTTATTAACCGTCCCGATCGTCGTCCTTCGCTCTGCGTGGTAACCGATGTGGATCAAGCTCGTCTCGACCGTGCTGCATCGCTCTATACCGTCGAGTTTGCTGCTTCGCAAGGAATTGATCTGCGTTATATCAATACCGGAGCAATGAGCAATCCGGTGGAAGAGCTGATGGTAATTTCGGGTGGTACAGGTTACGACGATGTGTTTGTGTTTGCCCCGGTACGTCCGGTAGTAGAGCAGGCTGATAAGATTCTGGCCTTCGATGGTTGCCTCAACTTCTTTGCCGGCCCGTCGGACCCGAATTTCAGCGCGATGTTCAATTTTTATAACGTTCATTATGCCTATACCCATGTGGTGGGAACCAGCGGCGGCAACAACGACGATATGGTGGAAGCACTTGAACTGATGTCGAAGGGATTGGATCCTGCAGGATTGGTAACGCACATTGGCGGACTGGATGCTGTAATTGAAGCTACCAATCATCTTCCTGAAATACCAGGAGGTAAGAAGCTGATTTATACACATATTGAAATGCCACTGACTCCTATTGCCGATTTTGCCCGTCTGGGTGAAACCGATGAAAAATACCGTAAGCTGGCTGAAATCTGCGACCGTAATAAGGGTCTGTGGAGCGTTGAAGCGGAAGCATTCCTTTTGAGTAATTTCTAAAATCACCAACCAGGAACCTTTTTCAGGGTTTCTAATAAAGCAAGCTATGAAGCAATTAGATATTCATTTGATGCATCCTGCCGAACAGATCAACGTGATCATCGGCCGTATTTACCGCAGTGGGATGACCACTACTTCAGGAGGAAATATTTCCATCCGCGATACCAACGGCGATATCTGGATTACTCCTTCGGGGGTGGATAAAGGTTCGCTCACAGTGCGCGATATCATCCTGATTAAAAAGGATGGATCGATTGTGGGGCCTCATAAACCCTCGTCGGAATACCCGTTTCACAAGGCGATATACCAGGCGCGACCCGAACTGACAGCCATCATCCATGCCCATCCGCCTGCATTGGTAGCCTTCAGTATTGCCCGCAAGGTGCCCGATACGAACATCGTTCCGCAGGCCCGCGATATCTGCGGCGAGATTGGGTTTGCTCCCTACGGTTGTCCGGGAAGTGAAGACTTAGGTGAAAAAATTGCCAACGAGTTTAAGAGTCGTCGCTACAAAGCGGTCATCATGGAAAACCACGGTGTAGTACTGGGCGGAACCAATATGATGGATGCCTATCAGCGTTTCGAAACCCTGGAATTTTGTTGCCGCACTATTGTAAATGCCGGTCGGATAGGGCAGGTTAATGTGTTGAGCGATGAACAGATAGCTCAGTACATCAATCACTTCCCGAAGAATATTTCTCATTTTATGGATGTGGAATATCCTTCCGACGAGCGCGCGCTGCGTTCGGACATGGTGCGCATCATTCGTCGTGCCTGCGACCAGGGACTGATGATTTCGACCTATGGAACCGTTTCGGTACGCTGGCGCAACAACGACTTCCTGATTACACCACGCGATGTGGCACGGTGGGATATCCTTCCGAACGACATCGTACAGATTAAAAACGGAATGGCCGAGGCAGGAAAAGTGCCCAGCCGGTCGGTAGCCCTGCATCACCGCATCTACCAGCTGAATCCGCATATCAATTCCATTATCACCACGCAGCCCACCAACCTGATGGCGCATGCCGTGAGCGGACAAAAATTCGATGTGCGCACCATACCCGAAAGCTGGATTTTCCTGCAGGATGTGCCTTCGATTCATTTCGGACTGTTGTACAACGATATAGATAAGATGGCGTCGATGTTTAGTCAAAACCGCGTGGTGTTGGTCGAAAACGACTGTGTATTCGTTACCGGCGACAAACTACTGAACACCTTCGACTACCTCGAAGTAGCCGAGTTCAGCGCCAACTCCCTGGTGATGGCCTCCTCCATTGGCCCGTTGCAACCCATGGGCGACAAGGAAATAGATGAATTAAGAGTAGCCTTTAATGTGAAATAATAGTTAGAGTGTTTTTGAGTAGGCAAGGGGCCATTTCCGAAAGGAGATGGCCTTTTGTTTATACTATGCCTGGTCGTTAGCTGAATGTTAAGTTAGATGTGTTTTGCATAGGATAAAGTTTTTTATCAGATAGTTGCTTTTGCGGTGAAAAAGTTCTATTTTTACCGCAAATTATGCAGTGAAAGACCTTATGTACATACATCAAAGAGAAAATTGGTCAAATTTTAGTTGGGATAACGAAACGATTTTACCAATTTTAGCCTCAGTTCGACATTTACAAGGTCGATTACTCGGTCACATGGAAAGACTGGGTTTCGATCTGATTGAGCGTGCAACCCTGGAATCGTTGATTTTAGATGTTGTTGACACCTCAAGAATTGAAGGTGAATTCCTGAATCCTGACCTTGTTCGCTCTTCAATTGCCAGAAAACTGGGAATTGAAGGAACTGAATATGCTGCAATACCACGAAATATTGAAGGTATAGTTGATGTGCTGCTTGATGCAACCCGGAATTATGACAAAGAACTTTCAGAAGAACGACTCTTTGGCTGGCATAATGCATTATTTCAAACCGGCTACAGTGGACATGTAAAAATTGACGTCGGACGTTATCGTTCAGCAGGAATGAAAGTAATCTCAGGAGCATTTGGAAGAGAGAAAGTGCATTTTGAAGCTCCGGCCGCAGAAAGAGTACTATACGAAATGAATGTTTTTCTCGACTGGTTGAATACGAAAGATCAACTGGATTTAGTGTTGAAATCAGCAGTTGTGCATATCTGGTTTGTCACTATTCATCCTTTCGACGATGGCAACGGACGCATTGCGCGTGCAATTATGGATATGTTTTTGGCGCGTAGCGAAGGAAGTAAAATCAGATTTTACAGTATGTCGAACCAGATTTTCAAGGAACATAAACAGTACAACGAGATAATTGAAAAAACTCAGAAAGGTACAAGTGACATTACCAATTATTTGGTGTGGTTCTTAGGTTGTTTCGAGAGAGCATTGCTTTCCAGTGAAAAAAATCTGGAAATTATTCTCGACAAATCGTATTTCTGGGACAAGCACAAATTCACGTCTATCAACGAACGACAACGAAAAATAATCAACTATTTGTACGACAATTATGAAAAAGAAGTTGGGTTTTTAAGAACCTCAAGTTATGCAAAACTGGCCAACTGCTCAACAGATACAGCCTTGCGTGATTTGCAGGATTTAGTTGAAAAAGAAATATTGATATCGGAAGACACAGGAAAGAAAACCAATTATCTGATTAGTAGTCCAAAAAACATTCGAATTCCGAGAATAGTAACAAAAGAGTAGTTGCCGTCGGGCTAAATGCGAAAAACCAGGAAAACAATGATGCATAACTGCTTATTTTCACACCCTGTGTGGTGTACAATATTTTTGATCAATTACAATGCTTTACGGTACGAAAATACACTAAAAATTAACTTATGAATGAGCTAATCCAAATCCTGAAACCCCGAAAGGCACTAAACAAAGCCTACCTGAAAGTGAAACCCAACCGGTCTGAAATTGAGTGTTTTAAAACCAATTTATCCCAATTACTCGATAGGATGAATGACAGCGAATCGGAAGAGTTTCATAAAAACCTTGTTTCGGATTTCCTGAAAGATACCTACTACAAACAAAATCACTTTATTAATACAAAGGGAAAGAACGACCTTGTAATACACAACTCAAACAGCGCCTCAGGCACCGTAGGGGTTATTATTGAAGCGAAAAAGCCGACCAATAAAGCCGAAATGCTTACCAAAGAGAATATAAATGTTAAGGCGCTCCAGGAATTGGTTTTGTATTATCTGAGAGAGCGGATTACGCAGAAAAACATTGAAGTTAAACATCTGATTGCGACAAATATTTACGAGTGGTTTATCTTCGATGCAACTCTTTTCGACCGGCTCTTTGCCCAAAATAAAAACCTGGTAAACCAATTTATCGATTTTGAAAACGGACGGTTGGCCGATACTAAAACCGATTTTTTCTACAAACAAGTCGCCGAGCCTTTTATTGCAGAATATAAGCACGATATTGAGTTTACCTGTTTAGATATACGTGACTATGAAAAGCCTTTACGTAATGCTGATAAAAAGGACGATAACCAGCTGATTGCATTGTTCAAATTACTTTCGCCCGAACATCTTTTAAAATTACCATTTGCCAACGATAGCAATAGCCTGGACAAACGATTTTACGGCGAATTGCTTCATATTATTGGATTAACAGAAACCAAAGAAGGAAGTAAAAAACTAATTCAACGGAACAAAGAAGGCGAACGCAATACCGGATCATTCCTCGAAAATGCTATTATTCAGTTAGATAGTTTGGATAAGATTTCCCGGCTGGACAATGTAAGCCAGTTTGGTGCCAACCTACAGGAACGACTTTTCAATGTCGCACTGGAATTGAGTATTACCTGGATTAACCGGGTTTTATTTCTGAAATTGCTCGAAGCTCAGTTAATTACCTACCACAAGGGCGACAAATCGTATGAGTTTTTGCGATACGATAAGATAAAAGATTACGATGATTTAAACAGCCTGTTTTTTCAGGTACTTGCACGCAGGACAAACGAACGAAACGAGGATGTTAAGACATTATTTGCAAAAGTTCCCTATTTAAACAGCTCGCTTTTTGAACCAACAGAAATCGAGCATACTACGCTTTTTATCAGTAATTTACGCAACGATAAAACCTTGCCGGTCTATTCTCAAACTGTTTTAAAAGACAGCACAGGAAAGAAACGATCAGGCACTATCAATCCGCTGGAATATCTTTTCGAATTTCTGAATGCCTATGATTTTACCAGCGAAGGAAGTGAAGAAATTCAGGAAGACAACAAAACCCTAATCAACGCATCGGTACTTGGATTAATCTTCGAAAAAATAAACGGCTACAAAGACGGATCTTTTTTTACGCCTGGTTTCATAACCATGTACATGTGCCGCGAGACCATTCGCAAGGCCGTGGTTCAGAAATTCAACGAAACCAACAACTGGAACTGTACCGATATCAATTCGTTATACGATAAGATTGACGACCGAAACGAAGCTAATAACATCATCAATGAGTTGAAAATCTGTGACCCGGCGGTAGGTTCCGGACACTTTTTGGTGTCGGCACTCAATGAAATGATTGCCATAAAAGCGATTTGAAAATTCTACAGGATCGGGAAGGCAGGCGATTAAAAGAATATCATTTTGAAGTTGTGAACGACGAATTGATTGTAACCGACGAAGACGGAGAGCTATTTGAATACAATCCTGCCAACAAGGAAAGCCAGCGCATACAGGAAACCCTGTTTCACGAGAAGCAGACCATCATTGAAAACTGTTTGTTTGGCGTCGACCTGAACCCCAATTCGGTAAAAATATGCCGATTGCGTTTGTGGATTGAGCTGTTGAAAAATGCGTACTACAAAAGTGAAGCAGAGCTGGAAACCCTTCCGAACATCGACATAAATATAAAATGCGGAAACTCGCTGATTAGCCGTTTTGCACTCGATGCCGACTTAAAACAGGCATTAAAAAAGAGTGTCAGTAAGTGGACCATCGACAGTTACCGCATGGCTGTTGACACCTACCGAAATGCCCAAACCAAAGAGCAGAAGCGGGAAATGGAACGGCTGATCAACGAAATTAAAACCAATTTCCGCAGCGAAATTTCGCAAAACGACCCGAAGGTAAGGCGGCTTCGTGCTCTGCATGGAGAACTTTATACCCTTACTAATCAAGGTCAGCTTTTCGAACTCACCAAAAAAGAAAAAGTCGATTGGAACGCCAAAGTAGCCAAACTAACCGCTGACACCCAACAGCTGGAAGCCGAAATTGAAGAGATAAAAAGTAATAAGATTTTTGAGAATGCCTTCGAATGGCGGTTTGAGTTCCCGGAAGTTCTGGATGATAACGGAGATTTTGTGGGATTTGATGTGGTAATTGGAAATCCGCCGTATATCCGGCAGGAGGAGATAAAAGAATACAAGAACTTTTTCAAAGCAGGTTATAAACTCCATACCGGAACAACCGATGTGTATGTTTATTTTATAGAAAAAGGCTTTGCTATTTTGAAGGATAAAGGAGCTTTCACTTACATTATGCCCAACAAATTTATGCAGGCAGGATATGGGCAACCAGCCCGAAAATTTCTGTTAGAGAATAATTTATTGGAAATAATTGATTTTGGAGACTTTCAGGTATTTGAAGAAGCAACTACTTATCCCTGTATTTTAAGAGCTTGCAAAAACGCTATAGCTGAAAGTATTTCTACCACTAAGATAAAAACGACCGGTTTTACCAAAAAATTCGAAAACTATATAAAGGCTAATCAGGTTTTGATCGAGCAGAATTCTTTGTCAGATGAAACATGGGTCATTGAAGATTCACAATCACAAAACCTGCTTAAAAAGCTGAAATCCAATTGCGTTAATTTGGGGTTGTATATAAATGACGGAGCTAAGCGGGGAGTTCTGACCGGATTGACCGAAGCATTTTTAATCAATGATGAAACACGGAATCATATTATTGCTTCCGACCCAAATTCTGCAAAATTCATCAAGCCGTTTCTGCTTGGAAGAGATGTTAAACCGTATGCCACGTCTGAAAATAAAAGCTGGCTTATTCTTATC
>JANJXE010000363.1 GCA_024709185.1 Paludibacter sp. | reverse complement strand
TGATGGTAATTATAACTTTTCTGAAATTGACCTTGGTGTAATTCCAATAGGTGCTGGTTCAGTTGACTTTGCTGATGTTAACAAAGATGGCTACCTTGACATTTTACTTGGTGGGCAAAATGCTATAGGCAATGAAGAAATGTACACAGCTTTTCTTTATTTAAGCAACGGACAAGGTGGAGTTAGTTTGGCAGATCAGTACTTTAGACCTTATTATTCATGGAGTATCGGGGATGCATTTAAGTTTGCAGATTGGAACAATGATGGTAATTATGATGTGATTATTTCAGGAACGACTGGTCTGGCCATGAAGTTAGATATTTATATAAATAATGGCAATGGGACTTCTTTTACATTAGCACCAGAAAGTTCTTCGATGCCAGGTATTTCAAATGGAAGCATTGAAGTTGCCGACTTTAATAATGATGGTAAGATTGATATTATTGCTACAGGTCTTCAAACGGGAAATGCAAAAGTTGTATCTGCAATATTTAATGAAACAACTAATACAAATCTACGACCTTTACCACCAACAAATCTTAGCACAACCCAAACAGCAAATAAAACCTTACTAACATGGAATGCTGGATCGGATGACAAAACTTCTGTAAATGCACTTTCTTATTCTCTGTATTTGAAAAATACAACTACAGGTTATTGGTATTCAAATCCGTTGGCGTTTATAGGTGGAACAAATGATGGAATCCGCAAGGTGACGGGTCTTGGTAATGCTTTTTTATCAAAATCATGGTCCTTTTACGATTTACCTGATGGAGAATATGAATGGAGTGTGCAATCGATTGATGCTTCCTTTTTAGGTTCTGCTTTTGCACCAATACAGACTTTTAAAATTGGTGTTTCAGGTGTTGAATCTCACAAGCTCCTTAATAAAGTACATGTTACTAACATGGGAGTAAGAATTGATACGCAAGGCAACCATAGCAAACTAGTGGTTTCCAATATTGCAGGGCAACAAATCTATGCAAATGAATTAATCAATGGGATTAAAGACTTTAAATTAGATAAAGGTATTTACATTTTAAATCTCACCTCAGATGGTATTACTGAAAATATAAAGGTAATTATCAATTAATCAAAAATATAAATACTTAAATGCACTTTTCAATTATTCATAATTTAACAATTGTCACCATGAAAAAGTCAATCATTTTTTTATTTCTAATGAGCACATATTTAGTGTATGCTCAACTTACACCAATTAGTACAAGTGCTACTTATACTGGTTCAGGTTGTTTTCAGATTGTAGATATTAATAAAGATGGAAAATTAGATTTTTTATTTGCAAGTGGAAACACCTGGGATGCCGGGAGTAAATTTGCTGGTCGTTATTTGAACCAGAGTACTAATACGTTTACTGAAACTGTAGATATTGTAGTTAATCCGGGAGCTTTTGCAACATTTTCTTTGAGTGACTCTAACGGAGATGGCAAATTCGATTTGGCTTTTGGAGGTGCAAACAGCTCAGGGATAATCCTTGGATTGGGTACTGATGAACAATATTTAAACCAAACATGGGGTAATGTTTCTATGGGATTTTGTGATTTTTATAATACAGGATATTATGGTTTTTACATGATCGGCGGCGCAGGTAAATCATTGTTTCCGAGGCTTGAAAACACATATGGATGGGCTGCATTAGGTAATGCCGGAGCAATTTGGACTCAAAATGTCAGCATGGTAGATTTTGATAACGACGGAGATTATGACATCTTTGTTACAGGTTCTGAAGCCCCGGATTGGGCATCAGGTTATATGTATGTAAATACAAATGGAGTTTATACTGCAACTTCAATTGGAGTTCAGAAATATGGTTCAAATACATCTACAGCATGGGCTGATGTAAATAATGATGGATTTTTGGATTTGTTGATTGGGGGTACTACTATAGAAGGAAGCGGTACGGACGAATCCAATTCTTACGTCCTTTATATTAACAATGGAAATGGGACACTCAGCAAAAGTTCTATAAGTTTTGCCGGGTATAAAACATGGAGTTCTGGTAAAGGTGCTGTTTTTGCAGATTGGAACATTGATGGATTTATGGATGTAATTGTTTCAGGAACCGGCAAATTAGACATCTACTTGAATAATGGTAGTGGAACCGCATTTACACTTCTTAATTCCGGATTGCCTGGATTGAATACCGGTAATCTTGATGTAGCCGATATGAATGGTGATGGTAAAATAGATTTACTTATCAGTGGTGTAAACTCTGATTACACAAAAAATAATGTGTTATCTGTTTTTTATAATCAAACAACTACTACTAATGCTGCACCAACAGTTCCTGCTAATTTGCAAAGTGCTATTAATGGGAACAAAGTAACGCTATCATGGAATGCCGGGACAGATGATACAACTCCTGCCGCTTCACTGTCGTATAATCTTTATGTAAAGAATACAACTACTGGTCGTTATTTTGTTAATCCAATCGCAGAAGTTGATGGAGTAAACAACGGTCTACGTTACACCTCGGGTTTGGGAAATATATTTATGAATAAATCATGGACATTAAACGACTTACCAGATGGAGATTACGAATGGAGTGTTCAATCTGTTGACGCAGTATATGCCGGATCTGTTTTTGCAACTAAAGGTCTACCGCTGTTCCCACTGTTCAGCAATGAACGTGAACTGAAGTCCAAACTGGTGGAACAACGCCAGG
>JANJXE010000320.1 GCA_024709185.1 Paludibacter sp. | reverse complement strand
TGGGATCTGGCATTAAAGAGGAAAAGGTAACAGCAAAAGTATCACATTCAGCTTGAATAAAAAAATCTTCAGGCCTTCTGTGATTAACAAAAAGCCTGAAGACAGAAGCTATTGAAACAACTAACCTTTATTTCATAAAACGAGCCGAATATACTACATTGTTTTTTAAGCGAAGTTCAGCAATGTACATACCACGATTCAGCGACTGTATATTGGTTTCCGATGAAGGATTAACCACATCCATTACCTGCGAACCAGCAATTGAATACACTTTCAGACGGGAAATTTCTTCAGCATTTACAATCTGTAACTGATCACCGGAAGTATACAATTTCACTTTATGTACTTCAGGCAAAAGGGTGCCTGTTGTTGTATCTTTTGTAACCATAATATTTTCAAGACTTACGTTAGTACTCGCACGCTTGGTATAGATCCATCTAATGTAGCGGTATTCAGGAGCAATTTTCAGACGGGTAATAACTGCAGGCGACGAAATAGGCATCGCTACGGTAGCATTGTATTGCTTGATGGAAGTCCAGGTTATACCATCTGCTGAACCATCTACATCAAAAATATTGTTTACATCCCAGGTTGCAGCCAGAAACTTAATTGTGTAAATCAGCGAATCCGGAGCATCGGTAAATGCCAGCATAAACGAACGGTTGGCTGAACCAAAACGTATAAGAGTTTGACTTTTATCAATACATGCTGCTGCCCATCCCACAGTTTCCTTTGTCCAGGAATTGCTGTCGAAATTACCGGCTCCTGTTTTAATTTCAAGGGGAAGCGATGCAGGTTTAATAGTCTTAAGAGTGATATTATATTTTGCCCACGACGACAAATCGATTTTTGTTACTTTAATACCGGTAACGGTTGAACTCCAGTTGGTAGGAAGTGGCACAGGAGCTTCCACCTGAGAGTCGGTTCCTACGTTGAGCGAAACAGTAACATTGCTTAAATCGGTTCCTGCAGGAAACACCATTTGTCCGTCGCCCAGGGTAGTTTCTGAATTGTTGGTAGGATTAAAAGCTGCAAAAGGGACACTGTAGGGAATTCCTTCAACAGTAAGAGCACTGATACGCTGTGCAGAAGCACCAACTGCCAGCATCACAAAAATGGCTAAAAAAGTAATTTTTTTCATGGGTAAAAAATATTAAATTGTTGTGAATAAACTGATGCAAAACTAGGGTAAGTTTCACCGAATCAATTTCATATTTGTCGAAAAAAGTTTAAGTATTGTTGAAAAATGAACACCATCCGGATTCTGGCTTCCGGATGGTATATATTAAAGGCGAATGATCTGATAATCACCAGAATTACCTTCGAAATGAAGCACTGATTCACCTGATTGAACTGTCTTTTCCGGGATACTAATTGTTCCATTACGCATGATCTTCCACTTTCCGGCGGCCATATCGGTAGCTACCATCTTAAAGTTGCCTTTCCCGGCAAACGAAAAGCTAAACGACTGCGTTATCAGTTGCGAATTTCGACAAAAAAGCACCACGCGGTCGGCAATCTGAGCACCAACAACCTGTTTGCTATCAATCCGGATCACCTCCTTGCTTTTTTTAGCCCGGCCATCGGTCACCTGCATTACATTCAGGTAATAATCTTCCTTTGCCGCTTTCTTAGGTGATATCTCCACACGCCAGGCTCCCCGTTCGTTGGCTTCGTCCTGGTTGTTGCGGGGCAGGTTCGGGTAATTGGTTCCAAAAACCCAGAATTCCTTACCTTCACCTCCTACTGTTACGATATCGGCATTCGTACTTTCCGGTAGTAACACTGTATTCGTCAGCATTCCGGTATCGCCGTTCATTGTACGTCGCACAGTGACACATGTTCCATTCACTTCGGGTTCTTCGATGCTGTGCAATAACCAATACTTCTTGAAATCAGGATTCGCCGACACTATTTTATCGAATACGATTAATGCCCCGGGAACATCCTTATCTTTCAGATTGAGAAATACAAACGAACGTTTCACCTCACTTACCTTGTTTGAATAGGCTTCTGTAATATCGCCTTTCAGGTGCGAAAATTCCGGTGTCTGTGCATCGGGACCATAGGCAACGGCTTCTACCCTGCCGGTTTTGAAATCACCAGTGAGCAACTCTTCAAGAGTGCTGGCCGGACGCCAGTTGTTGGGCAGGCGCTGACCGCCATCGTTGGCAACAAAGGGAGTTTTATCTGAGCCACCATAGCCCGGGGAAGCAAATTTCTCATCGGGATCGTAGATCAACAGACTGTTGTGGGCAATAGTACGCTTAAAGAAATTCTTATTGTGCGTACTATTATAACCACCCGACGAACCCTGGTAGGTTCCTGCATCAATTGCCAGTGGGCCTTTGTAGTACAACTGAAATGCGCCGGCATCGTGGTGCTGGTGGTTCAGGAAATTGTACTCGTTTATTTTCATCTCAGCAATTACACTTTCGTTGCCCCAACCTGTGCGGGCCACCATCCATCCATAGGGAGATCCCGAATAACGGGTCAATGGCAAATCATCGGGCTTACGGGTAGAAAGTGAGGTATTGCGCCACAGAAAATCGAAAATTTTATTCTGATTGTCTACCGACGGTTCACGCATAAACTCATAGTGAACATAGGGATCGTTGTAATAACTTCCGGCCAGCAGCGAGGGCAACGAATAACGGGCTTCACGCTTGCGGGTATAGTTCACATCGCCACCGGGCATAACCTGACCATCAGGTCGGCGTTTGTAAATCATATCGTATAAAATGTATTGCTGCGACGGGTGATACACATTGCCGGCACCCATACGGTCGAAAATCCAGAGGGCAAATAGATCGTTGGAAAAACGAACGTTGAGGTACGACATGCCCTGATGATAGGCCTGCGACGGATAAAACCAGTTACGCACAGGAAGGTGCTCGCGAAAAAACCGACCGGCTGCCAGGTGGTACATCTCCGGGTATTCATCATAAATAGCAATGCCGGTCGATATTAAATCGCGCATGATCATCCATTCGGAAGCATGGCCTACGATGGAATTATCTTTTACGGGAGGATAGCCGCACTCGAGCATGCGTGCAAGCCGTACAAACGCATTAACAAAGCGCGTTTTCTCCACATCGGTAAGATGCGGGTAGCACCAGTCGTACACCATGGATCCCGAAACCATCAGTCGGCCAATAGCCCTGGAGATATCGCTGATATCGGGATAAACAGCTGTTTCAAGCGTATCGATAATCATTTTGATGGCATCGCGGGCCACTTCGGGCTTACCGGACATCAGGTAATCAAGTGCACGTAGTTCCACGCGGGTAAGCAGTCCCTGTGTATCAAAATAATAGCGCCAGTCTTTGACCTCCGGAACTTTATCGGCCGGACGATCCTTTTTTAGCGACTGAAGGTCGTTCCAGACCTTTTTCAGAGCCGGATCGTTGATACGAGAAGGCAATTCAGCAATATGTTGCTTTCGCAAATAAAGGCGGGGATGCACCTTTGGCGGAACAGGCATTTTCACGCCATCAATCACTTTCCACTCCACCACCTCGCGAAGGGAGGTGTCAGTATACGAATCGGGAGTATTTCCCAGATTGGCGCTCAAAGAAACCGATTGGATTCGTTGTGCCGATACATCGGGTAAAAAAAACAGGATACAAAGTAAAAAGAATAGTTTTTTCATGGGATAATATTTGTTTCAAAAAGGATGTTAGTAGTTTTGGCTGGCCTGAGCTATCCGGCTGAACGCCCACTGAGCAGCACCCAGCATTCCTGCTTTATTACCCAGTTCAGCAGCACACAGAACAGTATGGTTGCTGCAATCGGGCATTACAAATCGGCGAAAATAAGAATCGAGTCGTTGGATATAAAAATCGCCTGCTTCGACAATTCCCCCACCAACCACCACACGTTGCGGACTGAAGATATTTACAAGCCCTGCAATACCATGGCCCAGATCACGCCAGTGTTCTTCCAGTACTTGTGTAGCCAGGCTGTCGCCTTTTTTGTACAGATTGATTATGAATCGTCCATCGACATTGTCTGTCTGATTGATTCCCTTTTCAATTACACGATTCCTGTACTTATCAACCAGTGCCGACGTCGAGGCATAAGCTTCGAGGCATCCCTTTCCACCACACGAACAATCGACACCGTTAGCATACAGGGGGATATGACCCAGTTCGCCACCGCGGTTATTGTAACCACCAAACAACTCGTTATTACTAATTACAGCTCCACCTATACCTGTTCCAACGGTCAGAAACACCACATCGGAAAACGAACGTGCCGCCCCGAATTGCTGCTCACCCAGACCCATCATATTGGCATCGTTATTAATCGAAACCGGTAATCCACACACTGCCTCCAGACTGGCAGCCAGTGCAATATCCGACCATCCAGGAATGTTATCGGCACCACCCAATACGATGCGGAAAGAACGATCGACAATACCCGGAGTACCGACGCCCACACCTACAACTTTAAATTTTTTCTTGCGGGCAACCAGCAAACAATCAACCACCACCGAGGTGAGGCGGCCAATCAAAGCTGTTGCTCCCTCTTCGGCACGGGTTGGAATGGTTTGTTCAAAAGCGATACTTCCGTTTGTATCTACTAATCCGTATTTAACAGAGGTACCACCCAGATCGATACCAATTGCATAGTTCATACCTGTACGTATTTATTCAGCTGTAACTGAAATATTATTCAGGTTAATATTTAACTTATTGCGTGAAACATAGGTCCAGCGTATGTATTTCACATTTTTGGGAAGTTCATGCTGGTAATTTCCATCGATGCTTAGTTGGTTAAACTGATCGAATAATTTTAACTCTTCCCAGCTACGTCCGTTCACCGAAGCTTCCACCACAAATTCACCATCAAATTCAACCCGGGTTTTGCTTACAGGTATCAATTTATAATTTACCTTTGTTGCCTTTCCATCCACGGCCACCCAGAAACTCACACCCTTGTTGCCAAAGCGAATTACCGAAGGCTTCGTTTCGTCGATGCCCAGACCAGCCCATCCTACAGCATCGTTGCTCCATTCCAAAGGATTCGCTTCCGAAAATTCGAGCGAGAAAGGCACTTTAGCTGCTTTAAGCTGCTTCACACGTACCATCCAATCCTTCGATGTTCCATCGGATTTTTCAATGATCACTTGTTGAGGCTTTGTAAAATCGGGCTCTAACTCTTTCGAAAGTTTGCTGTTGCTGTACAAGCGGTACTTAAAATTAACATTTTTGATTGGCGTTGATTCACTAACCAGCACATCCACTATTGATACGCCATCCACAATATTCCGGATGGAAGCAGGAATCAGCGAACCCTCCACGGTAAACGACGAAAAACCCTGAGCTGCGGCCGCAATGGTGAAAACACAACTCAATGCAAGCGAAAGTATTTTTTTCATTTTAAAAAACTAAACAACCATTGCACCGCACTTTACATGCAATGCAATGGTTAGGGTGATTAATTACTATAATTGGGGTTTTGAGTAATGATACCATTCGTCTCACGAATATCGTAGGCCGGAATCGGATACAACTCGTGCTTTCCGGGCGTATATTTCTCGGCAGCAGTAAAAATAAAGGCATTTAGCTTGCCTCCGGCAATGGCCTCAACCACTTTCGTATTCGTTTCCTGAATCTTTGCACCCAACAGGTTCCAGCGAATCAGGTCCATACGGCGATGACCTTCGAAACTCAGCTCGCGGGCACGCTCATCCACAATCTCATTTCGGAAATCGTCTTTGCCCAGGAAATCGGCAACCGCATAATCGACGGTTGGCTCAGGCGTGTTGTAGTTAAATCCAAATGCCCTCCGGCGTACTTTGTTGAGGTACTCCACTGCAGTAGCAGTAACACCATTCACTTCATTTTCGGCTTCGGCACGCATCAGCAACACATCGGCATAGCGAATCAATACCCAGTTCACATCAGTATTGTTATTGTCCTTGACAGCACCGGTCTGCCAGTTACGGCGCCACTTTCCCGACGACCAGTTGATGCTGGATTTAGTATTGTAATCGCTGAAGGTATTGTCAGCCTTAATCTGAAATCGTGCTACTGACACATCGCGGCGTAAATCAGTTGCCTGAAACATATCGTAAAAGAAATTATGCGTCTTGATAAATGAATTCGCACGTCCGTAGATCGATTTATCGCTGATAACAGGTCCATTATAGGTGCCCATCATGCTGGTATGTGGCTTATCTCCGATGGCATTAAAAAATGGTATCTCCCACATATTCTCGGTAGGGTCCGACTTAAGTTCACACATATTTCGGAACACCCGCTCATAGCTGCTCAGCAGGCTGTGTTTGTTTGAACCGATTAACTCATCGGTAACGGCAATCACATTGCGATAGTATTCCAGGTAGTTATCCGGACGTTTCATCTGTCCGTCCTGTGCCAGGTAATAGCCTCCACGGAAAAGATTCACACGGGCCAGCAAGCCCATCACTGCACCTTTGTTGATGCGTCCGTTGTAAGCTCCATCCTGTTCAGAAGCATATTTCAGATGAGGAATGGCTGACTGCATATCGGCCACAATCGTATCGTACACAATATTCCGGTCGGTACGTACAATTTTGAAGTTATCCTGTGCTTTCGAAGCTGTCGTTTTCAGAGGCACATCGCCAAAGAGGCGCACCAGGTCGAAATAACAAATGGCACGGAGGGCACGGGCTTCTGCTACCAATTCTTTTCTCAACAATTCATCTTCGGCATCTTTAACTTCCACTTTATGAGCATTTTCGAGAATAGTATTCGCACGGTCGATGCCCTGGTAGTAAAACTGCCACGATTGCTGTAGCCACGAATGTTCAATGTATACATTGTAGTGACCCAGGTCGCGGGCAACGTGACCCACACCGCTACCATTGACAAACGAAATATCGGTATCGCAATCGTACACCATCCAGTACTGACCATAGGTTTCCTGACTGCTGAGCACTTCGTAGACCCCGTTTACGGCCATCCGCAGACGTTCGGTATTTTTAAAGAAATCATCGGTACTGTAGAAGTTGCGGGGTTTCTCTGTCAAAAAATCTTCACAGGACGATAGCACGGCCATCATTCCGACACCCAGTACGAGACTCAGAATGCTCAAACGAAAATCTATTTTATATTTATTAATTGCCTTCATAATCTATATCACCTTTTTACTGTATCAGAAACTTAAATTTAAACCAACCACCATACTCATACTACGCGGATAAGCACCCCAGTCTACTCCCGGAGTTAGACCTCCATTGGGTTTGCTGTTCACTTCGGGGTCGAAACCCGAATAGGTTGTAAGCAGAAACAGGTTATAGCCCGATGCATAGAGGCGGAGATTTGCAATTCCTGCCTTTTTAACAATTGATTTCGGAAGGGTATACCCCAGCGTCATATTGGTCAAACGCAGGTAAGAGCCATCTTCTACATAGCCGGAATGGAACTTCAGCACTGCATTTCCTTCCACCGAAGCCCATTGGTTGTTTTCAGTATTAATTTGTGCAAGGCGTTCAGGGTTGTTATACACATTCATCCCTGTTTCCGGATCGATATAGGTAAAACGCTCAGCCGACAGACCCAGCGAGTTGCGATACCGGTTGCTGGTTTTTGTAAAATACATGGTATTTGCATTGTACACATCGTTTCCAACCGAAAAATTGAAAGCCACCGACATATCAAAATTCTTATAGGTAACAGTGTTCACCATCCCACCAATAAAGTCGGGTGTCGCGTTACCAATCACCTGTTTGTCTTTTGCATTGATAATATTATCCGAAGCATCGGTATTTTCATACTTGTAATAACCCGGTTTTGGATAGTTATCCGGATCATAGGCCACACCTTCTTTCACCGTGTATTTTTTAGTGGTGGCATCGTAGTTAAAATCATCCACCGTATACAAACCGATTTGCTTGTAACCGTACATATTACCCAATGCCTGACCTACTTCGATTCGGTAATCGTCGTCGTTAAACTCAGCGGCACCTGCCCATCCCGAACGGGAAGTGAAAAAGTCGGCATCGGCCAGCTGTAACACGGTATTCCGGTTGGTAGAGATATTAAACGCAGTTTCCCAGCTGAAGTTTTTCTTACGCACATTCACCGTATTTATCGTGAGTTCAGCACCGCGGTTTTGTGTTTTACCAATATTCTTCATGGTAGTTGCATACCCCGAAAGCAATGGCACTTTCGATTCGAGCAGGAGGTTATCGGTCTGGTTGTTATACACATCCACTACCACCTGAAGTCGCTGATCAAAGAATCCGAGGTCGAGTCCCAA
>JANJXE010000309.1 GCA_024709185.1 Paludibacter sp. | reverse complement strand
GTTGGTTTTCTTGTTCCGACTGTTGGATTGATTACTTTTGAACCGGTTGAGATTTTCCGACTCTCGGGTTCATTACAACCAAAACGATTTTCTTGATTCGACTGTCGGATCATTACAACTGACCTGAACGTAATGAAACGACAGTACGGAGACCCTTCAACTGGAATTGGATACGCTTTTTTTCATTGTGCTATTCGTTTTAAAAAGTTACCCTGCAAATAAATATAAAAAAAATCGGGAATTTTCCAAATTCGCCAAATTTATTATATATACATGCCCATTTTTGAAGGTGCCGTATCTGTCAGATTTATAGTAAGTTATGTGATTTTTGAAAAAGTGAGCATATATACATGCTCAAAAATGAGGTTTTTTTGGGGTGAAATATTGCTAAAAAGTGCGAAGGTAGTCTATGAAACTTTCAGAATTATCGAGATTCAATCTCTTACGCAATCTGGATCTTCTCACAGTCATTGAATTAAATCTAATATTTAATATTGATGCCATCATTCCAGTGTCGAAGCCCGCTAATATGAGACAACAAATTAAGATGTCATTTTCGTTCAATTGGGTATGCACTTCTCTGATTCTACTGGAAAAATTATTGTATTCAAGGTCAATGGCAGAGTAGAGTTCATAATAAAAATGTTGGTTATTGACAGGACTAAAGCCTTCTTTGATACGATCCAGCTTGCGGTGCGTGTTTTTTCGATACTGCTCAAGATTGGTAATTACTATTCTTTGTAGAATTAGTTGTTGTTCGATAAGTTTGGCATTCTCAGCTTCTTTCTCAAAATGAATTTTTTCCCGCTCCAGCAATTTATTATCCATTTCCAGTTGTATCATCTTCGCTTTGTTCCGATACAAATAGAACGTTAGAGCCAGCCCGGCAATACCTATACAACAAATCAACACCAGCAATTTAACCCTGAAATGATTAATAACCAGCTTTTGATTTTTCAGTTTCAACTGCTGGTAGTTGAACTGCTTTTCGAGGCCGGCAAAGCTTTGGTCGATGCGGTGGCGGTAGAGCGAGTCGGTGGCGGTCATGGCATGTTGGAGGTGGGTCGCGGCAGACGGGTAGTTGCCACGGAGCTGGTACAGCGCCGCCCACAGCTTGTGGTAGTCGGGCGCCATGGCCGAGTAGTGGGCGATGGTACGCAGGTACAGCTCTGCCGAATCGGTCTGACCGCTGGCGTTTTAGCTCTTGGCAATAAGGTAGCTCAGGTTATCGTCGTAGGCGGGGTTGCCGGTGCGGGGTGTTTGCCGGTAGGCCTGTGCCGCCAGCAGGTAGTGACCCCGGCTGTGGTAAATGCTGCCCATCATGCGGTGCAGGGCCGAGCGGTAGGCCACGGGCAGACGGGCTTCGTGCTGCAACAGTCGCCGGCAGATACTTTCGGCCTTCGCGTAGTCCTTCAGGCGGTTGTAGAGGCAGGCCATCTGTAGTTCGGTATTTACCGCATTCAGGGTGTCGCGCTGCATTGTGAAGGCGCGTAATGCCAGGCTGTAGTTGAGCAGGGCACTGTCGGACTGCTGCTGGTGGTCGAAAAGCGAAGCCCTCTCGACGAAAATATAGGCCTGCAGGCGGTGGTTGTCCGACAGCGTGCAGAAATGCTGCGCTTTCAGCAGGTCGGCTACCTGCTCGTCGTAGCGTTTGCCCAGGGCACAGGTCTTTGCCATATAGAACCAGGCCAGCGCCGCACGGTGGACATCCCGCTGTTCGTAGTAGGCGGTGGCGATCGAAATCAGCGAGTCATTGGCATCGGGCTCGCCCCTGTAGAAACGGCCGCGGGTGACCGAGAGTGCATACAGCGCTTTGTCGTAGTGCGTGCGAAGCTCCGACGGCTCGATGCTACGCAGCAGGGCACAGGCCGAATCGTAATCGCTTTCGAACAGCCTTTCGGCTTCGGTAAGGGTGGGGTGGGGCGTGCAGGCTACTGTGGCTGCCATCAGCACAACGTAAATCGACAGGCGAACAAACGATACAGATTTCATAGTGTAAGAGTGATTAAAAAAGTCGCCGCAAAGATAAACAAGCTATTCGAAACTTAAAAGCTGTTAAATGCACTTCATCTGCCGTAGTGCAGTTAATCTTTGTTAAATCCGGGGCAAATAAAACAAAGCGCCGTGCAGGGTTGTTTAGGAGAAGTGTTATCTTTGCAGCGAAAAACAGTGTGGAAGGATTTGAACCGCTTGCAACCACCGAAAAAAATGCTAAAAAGTAGGATTTGTACTACTCCCTTTTTTCCCTGATTTCCCCCGGTTCAATATTTTCTCCCTCCTGTTTATCCTGAAGATCACATGATTTTCGGTAGTATTCACTATTAATACGTAAACAATCATGAGTTATTTATTTACCTCCGAATCCGTATCCGAGGGTCATCCCGACAAGGTAGCGGATCAGATATCCGATGCAGTGCTCGATAATATTCTGGCACAGGATGCCGAATCGAAAGTAGCCTGCGAAACCTTAGTCACCACCGGACAGGTAATTATTGCCGGCGAAGTAAAAACCGATGCCTGGGTGGATGTGCCCACCATTGCCCGCGAAGTAATCAACGAGATAGGCTATACCAAGGGCGACTATAAGTTCGACGGCGATTCCTGCGGTGTGCTATCGGCCATCCACGAACAGTCGGGCGACATCAACCGCGGTGTGGAGCGTGCCAACCCCGACGATCAGGGAGCAGGCGACCAGGGGATGATGTTTGGCTATGCCACCCGCGAAACCAATAACCTGATGCCCGTGGCGCTCGACCTGGCCCATGCACTAGTGCAGGAGCTGGCAGCCATCCGCAAGGAAGGACAGCTGATGACCTACCTCCGTCCCGATTCGAAATCGCAGGTGACGGTGGAGTACGACGACGACAACAAGCCCGTGCGGGTGCATACCTTAGTGGTATCGACCCAGCACGATGAGTTTATCGAAGCCGGACCGGGCAGGAGTCAGCCGGAAGCCGACGATGCCATGGTGGCGGCCATTAAAGAAGATGTACGCACCATCCTTATTCCCCGCGTAAAAGCCCTCGACCCGCAGTTCGACCTGCTTATTCAGGACGGCTACATCCTGCACGTGAACCCCACAGGTAAGTTTGTGATTGGAGGTCCGCACGGCGATACCGGTCTCACCGGCCGTAAAATAATTGTAGATACCTACGGCGGCAAGGGAGCCCACGGAGGTGGAGCTTTCTCGGGCAAGGACCCCTCGAAGGTCGATCGATCGGCAGCCTATGCAGCCCGCCACATCGCCAAAAACCTTGTAGCAGCCGGTGTTGCTGCCGAAGTATTAGTGCAGGTATCCTATGCCATTGGCGTGGCCCGTCCGATGAATGTGTACGTAAACACCTACGGCACCGCAACCGTAGCGCTCACCGATCCGCAAATCGGTGAAGTGGTACAGCAACTCTTCGACCTTCGTCCGCGCAAGATCGAAGAAGCCCTGAAGCTGCGCAATCCCATCTACCGCGAAACAGCAGCCTACGGACACATGGGTCGCACTCCCGAAGTAGTTACCAAGAAGTTTAAGCTCAACGGTACGAAAGTAATCGAGCGCGAAGTAGAACTCTTCACCTGGGAAAAACTCGACAGGGTAGAGGATATCCGCAAGGCATTCAAACTTTAACAAATAAAGTATCCTTATGATAAACAACCACATCCGGCATTTCAGTAGAAAACGGGTGTGGTTGTTTCTGTTTTTTGACTAATTTTGCATCCACAAAACAATAAAAACCAAAAAAGAAGCTTATGGCTGTAATTAAACCATTTAAAGGTATTCGTCCCCCACGTGAGCTGGTCGAAGAGCTAGCATCGCGTCCCTACGATGTATTGAACTCCGAAGAAGCCCGTGCCGAGGCGGCTGGTAATCCGAAATCGCTGTACCGCATCATTAAACCCGAAATTGATTTTGCCCCCGGCACCGACGAGCACGAAGAAAAAGTGTACGAAAAGGCCCTGGAGAATTTCAACGCATTTAAGGCCAATGGCTGGCTGGTGCAGGACGAGCAGGAACAATATTATGTATATGCGCAAACCATGAATGGTAAAACGCAGTACGGCCTGGTGGTATGTGCCAGCGTTGAAGACTATATGCAGGGCAATATCAAGAAGCACGAGCTTACCCGCAAGGACAAGGAAGAAGACCGCATGAAACACGTGCGGATTAACAATGCCAATATCGAACCCGTATTTTTTGCCTATCCGCACCATGATGAGCTCGACGCCATTGTGCGTTCGGTGATTCAGGGCGAACCCGAATACGATTTTGTGGCCCCCGGCGATGGTTTTGGTCATCATTTTTGGGTGATCAGCGATGCTAACATGATAAGCCGCATTACGGAGCTTTTTGCCACCATCCCTTCGCTGTATATTGCCGACGGACACCACCGTAGTGCCGCTGCGGCATTGGTGGGCGACGAAAAACGCCGGTTGAATCCCCATCATACCGGAGATGAAGAGTACAACTATTTTATGGCCGTCTGCTTCCCCGACAACCAGCTCAACATTATCGACTACAACCGCGTGGTGAAAGACCTGAACGGACTGAGTGATGAAGCCTTCTTAACTGCCCTGGAAAAGAGCTTCGAAGTAAAAGCCATGGGAGCCGATACCTACAAGCCCAATAAACTACACAATTTCGCGTTATACCTCTCGGGCGAATGGTATTCGCTTACGGCCAAAGAAGGTACCTACAACGATAGCGATCCGATAGGTGTACTCGACGTTACTATTTCGTCGAACCTTATTCTCGATGATATTCTGGGAATTAAGGATTTACGCACCGACAAGCGCATCGACTTTGTAGGCGGCATCCGCGGTTTGGGCGAGTTGAAACGCCGGGTGGACAGTGGTGAGATGAAAGTAGCCCTGGCCCTGTATCCCGTGTCGATGAAGCAATTGATCGACATCGCCGATACCGGTAACATCATGCCGCCCAAGACCACCTGGTTCGAGCCCAAGCTACGCTCGGGACTGGTGATACACGAACTGGTGTAAACGGTTCACAAACTGGTGGATTCGGTACATAAGCTGGTGTAATTAGTACACGAACTGGTGTCAACCGTACACCCTCAACTTAGGATTGAATGCGACTTTACAGATTTAGAATACTTCTTTTATTGGTACTGCCCCTGATACTATTCTCAGGGTGCGGTACCAAGTCGCGTTTAGCCACTGCCGATCAGCGCTTTGATGCAGGCGAATACGCCACCGCTGCCGATTTGTACGGCCGTCTGTATAGCCGCATAGCACCCGCCGACCGGCCCCTGAAAGCCCGTGTCGCCTTCCGGCAGGCCGAGAGTCTGCGCAGGATCAACAACAACCGGGCAGAGGCCATGTACCAGCGGGCCGTGCGCCTCAACCACACCGATAGTACGGTGTACCTTCAGTTGGCCCGCGAGCAGCACCGCAACGGCAAATACACCGAAGCAAAAAAAAACTACCAGCGCTTTTTAGAATACGATTCGGCGAGTGTGCTGGCGTTGAATGGACTCAGAGCCACCGAGCTGGTTGCAGGCTGGAAAGCCCGTCCGACGCGTTACATCGTCCGCAGAGATCCGAATTTATTTAAACGCAATACTTATTTTTTTGCACCCGCCTTTCAGGGCACCGATACCGATGTGCTGTATTATTCATCGACACTTACCGATACAAAGAAAAAAGCCGTTCCCAACCGCGTTACCAATCAGCCCAATGCCGCACTGTATGTAATGAAGAAAGATGCAGCAGGCAAGTGGAGCAAGCCCGAAACAGTATTTTCAGAAGAGTTTACCACCGGAAATGATATTGGCGCCTGTAGCTTTACCTCCGATGGCAAAAGCATGTACTTTACCCGTGCACCGCAGAAAGCCGATGCCAAAGCCAATGTGGAGATAATGTATTCGTCGCGAGCCGGAGGCGAATGGACCGAACCCAAGGCACTGACAATATTTAAAGACAGCACCATCACCGTGGGTCATCCCGCTATAACACCCGACGGGCAGACCCTTTATTTTGTTTCGGATGCACCCGGCGGTCAGGGTGGCAAGGATATCTGGAAAGGAAAATTAGAAGGCACCGAGGTGAAATACATTGAGAATCTAGGTACCGCCATCAATACCCCAGGCGATGAACTCTTTCCCGTACTGCGCGGCGATACAGCGCTATACTTTGCCTCCAATGGTCTGCCAGGACTGGGTGGCCTCGATATTTTCAGGGCCCGCAAAGTAGGCGAACAGTGGGAAGTGACCAATATGGGCGTTCCCCTTAATTCCAACTACGACGACTTCGGCATTCGGTTCGAAGGCGTGCGCGAGGCCGGATATTTGTCGTCGAACCGGGGCGAACGGCGCGGTCACGATGCCATCTACCGTTTCGAACTACCTGAAATGGAAATTGTGGTACAGGGAATTGTTACTGACGATAAAAACCAGCCCATCCCCGATGCATTAGTTCGGCTGGTGAGCAATACCGGACAAAATACCAAGGTGAGGGTGCGCAAGGACGGATCGTACCGCATCCGCATCGACAAAGACATGGAATGTGTGATGCTGGCCACAGCGCGCGGTTTTCTGAACAAATCGGCCCGTTTATCTTCCGAAGGCGTAACCGACAGCAAAACCTTTACGGTGGATATGAGTCTACCGGCAGTCTTCAGGCCTGTGCAGCTCGACAATATCTTCTTCGAATTTGCCAAATGGGACCTCACACCCGAGTCGGAAACCGGTTTGCAGGAACTGCTGGCTGTGTTCAACGACAATCCAAATACATTGATTGAGATCAGCGCCCATACCGATTATATTGGTATTAACCAGGCCAATCAGGTGTTGTCGCAGCGGCGGGCACAGTCGGTGGTCGATTACCTTATCAAGGCAGGAGTGGATAAGGAACGCCTCATTACAACAGGATACGGAGAAGAAAAACCCTTTGTGGTTGACGAAACTACAGTGGCCAAACATCCCTTCCTGACGGTGGATACAGCGCTTACGATGGATTACATCCTGACGCTGAAGCCTGAGGAGCAGGTAATCGCCAACCAGATAAACCGGCGGACCGAGTTCCGGGTGGTACGTATGAATTACAAATAAACGAACATGAGACAATATTTAGATTTACTACAGCGGGTGCTCGACGAAGGCACCTTTAAGCCCGACCGCACCGGCACCGGTACCATGTCGATATTCGGCCACCAGATGCGTTTCGATTTGTCGGAAGGATTTCCGTGCATCACCACTAAAAAGTTGCATTTGAAGTCCATAATTCATGAGTTGCTTTGGTTTCTGAACGGCGATACCAATGTGAAATACCTTCAGGACCATGGCGTGCGAATCTGGAATGAGTGGGCTGATGAGAAGGGTGATCTGGGGCATATTTACGGCTATCAGTGGCGTTCGTGGCCCGACTATAAGGGAGGCCATATCGATCAGATTACCGAAGTGGTGAATACCATTAAGAACAATCCCGATTCGCGTCGAATACTGGTAAGCGCCTGGAATGTCGCCGATATTCCGAACATGAACCTGCCGCCCTGTCATGCCTTCTTTCAGTTTTATGTAGCCGACGGAAAGCTTAGTCTGCAACTCTACCAGCGCAGTGCCGACATCTTTTTGGGGGTGCCTTTCAACATTGCTTCCTATGCCTTGTTGTTGCAAATGATGGCCCAGGTAACCGGTTTGCAGGCAGGCGAGTTTATCCACACCTTTGGCGATGCCCATATTTACATGAACCACATGGAGCAGGTGAAACTGCAGCTGAGTCGTGAACCGAGGCCACTTCCACGGATGATTATTAATCCTGATATCAACGATATTTTCGGTTTTCGGTTCGAAGATTTTGAATTGGTTGACTATAATCCACATCCGCATATTAAGGGCGAGGTATCGGTGTAATTCATTAAAAAAATGATTCAACCGACTTTCGTTTACTCAAAAATGACTACATTTGTGGTCTTTTAAAATAAAAAATCTGAAGACAATGCCAACTATTTCCATTATTGCCGCTGTAGCGGATGATCTCGCTATCGGCTATAAGAAAAGAATTCCCTGGTATCTGCCAGCTGATCTGAAACATTTTAAAGATCTCACAACAGGCCATACCCTTATTATGGGGAAACGAACTTTTGAGAGCCTTCCGAACGGACCGCTGCCCAACCGCACCAATATTGTGATGACCACGATGCTGACCGAAGGAGTGGTGGATGGCTATTTCGAAGCCGACTCAATTGACGATGCGCTGGAGCTCTCATCAAACTCCGAGAAAGTGTTTATCATCGGAGGTTCGGTAATCTACAAGCAGTTTATGGAACATGCCGAATGGATGTATATAACCTGGGTACATGGTGAATTTGTGGCAGATACCTATTTTCCGGAAACCGATTTCTCACAGTGGGAAGAAGTGTCACGGGAGGAACATCCTGCCGATGAGAAAAATGCTCATCCCTATGCATTTGTTGTATACAAGCGGAAATAGTAATCTTCGTTTGCTATCATTTTATAAACTTTTAGATTGATAAGCCGGTCAGAATGATTATCTTTGCGGCAATTATTAATCTTAATGACATTTTTTATGAGCTATCTTATTAATCCGGCGAATTATAAACCCCTGCTGAATTTACAACAAACCGAGCTGGGTATTGCTAAAATAAAAGACTTTTTTCAGGCAAATCTTTCGGCTGAGTTGAGACTCAGGCGGGTAACTGCACCTTTGTTTGTACTTCGGGGTACCGGTTTGAACGACGACCTGAACGGGGTTGAACGTGCTGTGAATTTCCCGATACTGGATATGGGTGATGTGCGCGCCGAGGTAGTTCATTCGCTGGCCAAATGGAAACGGGTGACCCTGGCCGATTACGATATTGAAAACGGATACGGTATTTATACCGATATGAATGCCATTCGTGCCGATGAAGAGCTGGGAAATCTGCACTCGCTGTATGTCGACCAATGGGACTGGGAGCGTGTAATGACTGCTGAGGAACGGAATATCGACTTTCTGAAATCGATAGTAACCCGCATATATTCTACCCTGTTGCGTACTGAATACCTGGTTTC
The DNA here is from genome assembly GCA_024709185.1 of Paludibacter sp. Taxonomy (GTDB): domain Bacteria; phylum Bacteroidota; class Bacteroidia; order Bacteroidales; family Paludibacteraceae; genus Paludibacter. The sequence goes on along the minus strand of JANJXE010000309.1, from coordinate 3,026 downwards.
GGAAAGCTTCCCACAGATTCAGCCTGTACTTCCCGACAGCATTCATTTTATCCATGCCGAAGAATTGCGGGCCTTGTATCCCGACAAAACTCCGAAGGAAAGAGAGTTCGAGATAGCCAAAAAATACGGAGCCGTATTTATTATTGGTATTGGAGGTGCGTTGGGTGATGGAAAGAAACACGATGGTCGCGCTCCCGACTACGACGACTGGACGACTCCCGGCGAAAAAGGTCTACCGGGTTTGAATGGCGATATAGTGCTGTGGAATGAAGTGCTGGGTGTGCCTTTTGAGATTTCCTCGATGGGAATACGTGTGGATAAAGCTGCATTGCTGAAACAATTGGAACTAGAAAATAAAACCGACCGGTTGGAATTGTATTTCCACAAGCGACTGATGAACGATACACTTCCGCTGTCTATTGGAGGAGGAATTGGTCAGTCGCGTTTGTGTATGTTCTTCCTGCGTAAAGCACATATTGGTGAAATTCAGGCTAGTATCTGGTCTGAGGATATGCGCAGGCAATGCGAAACCATGGGCATCAACCTGATTTGAAAACAATAAAACATTCAATGAATATCGATTTTAAGAAGCTTGACGGCTTGATTCCTGCTATTATTCAGGACAATGAGACCCGCACAGTACTGATGCTTGGTTTTATGAACGAAGAAGCCTATCAGAAAACAGTGGAGACAGGGCTTGTCACTTTTTACAGCCGTACCCGCCAGCGTTTGTGGACCAAGGGCGAGGAGAGTGGTAACTTCCTGAAAGTAGTTACAATTCTTAACGATTGCGATAATGACACGCTGTTAATCAAGGTAAATCCTGTAGGTCCTGTGTGCCATACCGGTACTGATACCTGCTGGAATGAAGAAAATAAAGGCGACATTTTCTTTCTGAATTACCTGCAAGGGTTTATACAACAACGTTTCCGCGAAATGCCCGAGGGTTCGTACACCACATCGCTGTTTAAAAAGGGCGTGAACCGCATGGCACAGAAGGTAGGCGAGGAAGCTGTGGAAACAGTGATTGAGGCAACCAATGGAAGTGATGAAAAGTTGATTTCCGAAGCTTCGGACCTTATTTATCACCTGATTGTATTACTTACCTCCAAAGGATATTCACTTGACGACATTGGTCGGGAGCTTAAAAAAAGACATAAATAATGAAGTTGGGGAGCTCTGCGTATGTTGGACTCCTCTGCTGCATCAATCCGAAATAACTTCGTATGAAGAAGACGCTGATAAAATTTATTAATGCTGAAGTCTGCCAGCAGGAACTCACCGTTCTGAAGAATCTGACACTCGAAATCGGTTCTGGAGAATTTGTGTATTTATTAGGTAAAGTAGGAAGTGGTAAAAGTACCTTTCTAAAATCGCTGTACCACGAAGTGCCGGTACTCGATGGAAAAGCTGAAGTGTTGGGATACGACCTTCGTACCATTAAAAGCAATCAGATTCCTTACCTGCGACGTAAGATAGGCATTGTATTTCAGGATTTTCAGCTGTTGACCGACCGTTCGGTGAATGCCAATCTTGAATTTGTGCTCAGGGCTACCGGCTGGAAAGAGCAGGATGTTATCGACGAACAGATTCAGGTAGTGTTGGCACAGGTCGGACTACGTAACAAAGGATATAAGCGTCCGCATCAGCTGTCGGGAGGTGAGCAGCAGCGTGTAGCTATCGCAAGGGCACTGCTGAATTCTCCGGAGATTATTCTTGCTGATGAACCCACCGGTCACCTGGATCCCGAGACCGGCAAGGATTTGATTGAATTGCTATATGGCATTCGACTTTCGGGTACCACCGTCATCATGGCCACCCACAATCATGGCTGGATAAGCCAATATCCCGGTCGGGTGATGAAAGTAGAAAAAGAAAAGATATTCGATGCACCCGCACTCACCATTACCGAATCATGAGCATCCGCAAGCGTCTTTGTCCCCAATGTAAAATCCACCGTTTCCGGGTAAAAAATGAAAGTGGAGCATCGGTGGTGGTGATTGTTACCGAAGAGTACGAAGTGCTGCCTATTCATCCGGAAGAATCGCTGGAGGGTTTCGATCTTACTGTGTTGTATTGCCTGGGGTGCTCGTGGAAAGGTTCACCCAGAGCAGCGGTGATGCATTAAGTTTGTTTCTTATCACATTAGGGACAAATTTATTCTGTTTAAGTGAGTTCCACAAAAGTTCCTTCGAGTTTTACATTGAAATTAATCTCAGCTTTTAATGCTTTGAAAACCTTCAAAATGGTTTCAATTGTTGCACTATTAGCACTGCTTTCAAGTTTCGAAATTTGAGATTTTTGTACCGCCACCAATCTTCCTAATTCTTCCTGTGTTAAATTGCGTTCCTTTCTAACCGATTTGATCATTCTACCCAAAATATCCATTCTGAGTTCATATTCATACTCATCTCTTTCATGTGTTCCGATTTCCCCGATATACTTATCTTTCATTTCGGAAAGCGTCTTGGTTTTTGTTCCCATTTTTTTTATTTACTGTTAAAGTATTTATTTCTAATTTGTTCGGCTCGATCAATTTCATTGATTGGAATTTTATCAATATCATAGTTAAGTAGTGCGCAAAGGTAATAAAAGTTTCTATATATTGATACCAATTAACTTATTTTCTTAATGCCCTAACCAAAGAACTTGCATTTTAGACATGAGTATCATCCGAAAACAGAAAATTCATCCCTGTAACTTATTTAGGACTGCTGGTCAAAGCGCACAACGAGTTAGACAAAGCTGTTGATATGGCTTACCGGTCTCAACCCTTTACAAGCGAATCAAATCGTATGGTGTATTTGTTTGAGCTTTATGAGAAATACACGGCTAATCTTTTTACTAAAGAAAAAGATAAAAAGAAAAAATTATCATAGTCAGATTCTTGTTAATCTTGTTCCTTTTTAGTGCTCAATACTTCTTTTAAATCCTTTACAAGAGTTAATTATTGCACTTATTTTATTGATGTGTGCAGTTTCTATTTATTTTTACCCCGCATTTCAGTCGGAACCGACGTTTATCCG
>JANJXE010000520.1 GCA_024709185.1 Paludibacter sp. | reverse complement strand
TTTTTAAAGAATCTCTTACTGTTGTTGGCAGATTGTTATCATCGAATAATCTGATGAAATAATGAAAGTTGATATCTGTATCAGGACCATCATAAAGCAATCCTTTACATCCAATTGCTATATTTGTCCAGCAGGCAAGCCGTAATTCCTCAGATGTTTGGGGACGCAAAACATGAAAATAATTATTTGATTGGACACCTTCTTTAAGCCCAATTAATAAAAAGTTTTGAGACCACCAATGGATATTTGAAAATATCATTCCTTGTGACGAAGGACTAAAATAATTTTTATATAACTGTCCTTCCCAAAAACCCAATGCTGATGCTCTCCAACCGTTTGAACCAATTATTGCCCCTTCGTATTTTACCAAATCTACGTTATCAAGAAAATGAGTTATTGGAAAAACAATTAACCCACTTCCTTTTGAGTAGAATTGCAAAAAAGTTTCATAAGATGATTTATTTGGAAGAGAATCATGAATTCCATTATAACCGTTCATCAATCCTAATATTCGAGGTGTAATTATGCTGTCTATTCCATAACTTTTTCTACTAAAAGGAACCGATATATTTGGAGCTATCTGATACGAACCAATCCATCTGTCAGGTGCATTTACATAATACTGGTAATGAGCAGGATAAAAAACTCCGACTTCGTTAGTTCCGATATTTCCTATTAACTTATTAAAGTATTTTTCTGCACCCCAATTAAATAAACCTCCCTCGACAATTGTGTTATATCTAAATAACCTTATATCCTTATTGACATAGTCCGGATGCAAATATTTATTCAAATCTTCTTGTACATGTGTGGCTATAATGCTATCAAATGAACCCTTCATAAATTCTCTGCAATGAGGACTTTCAAGTCGAATCCAGTCAATCATTACCGGATTATCTGACAGATATGTAATTCTGATACCAATACTGTCAATATAACTTGAATCACAGATTTCCTCGTTGGGGTGGTGTTTGTTTAGTTGTTTATTGCCAATTTGAAAAGCACCAATTGAATCATTGAATAATAAAAGAGCGGAAATTGTAATATCCTTATTAC
>JANJXE010000250.1 GCA_024709185.1 Paludibacter sp. | reverse complement strand
CACGTGCACGCATTGCTGTAAAAGCTTCGTGACCCGGTGTATCGAGGAAAGTAATACGTTGTCCGCTTTCAAGCTTCACGTTATATGCTCCGATGTGCTGGGTAATTCCACCTGCTTCACCTGCAATTACGTTAGTTTTACGAATGTAGTCGAGCAACGATGTTTTACCATGGTCAACGTGACCCATTACGGTCACAATCGGAGCACGTGGCAACATGTCCTCGTCAGTATCAGGCTCGTCTTCCCCGATGGCTTCCACCACATCGGCACTTACAAATTCGGTTGTAAAACCAAATTCTTCAGCAACAATATTAATGGTTTCAGCATCCAGGCGCTGGTTAATCGACACAATCATTCCAATGCTCATACAGGTACCGATTACCTGATTAACCGGAACATCCATCATCACTGCCAGCTCGCTTACCGTTACAAATTCGGTCAGTTTAAGTACAGATTCCTGTTCGCGATCGAGCTGCTCCTGTTCCTGTAATCGGGCAGATATCGAATCCCGTTTGTCGCGACGGTACTTGGCACCTTTGCCTTTTTTATTTCCACCAGCCATTCGTGCCAGTGTTTCTTTAATTTGCTTGTCAACTTCTTCTTCGTTGACAACAGTTTTAAGTGGCTTTTTAAATTTATCTCGTGCCAGTTTGGGTTGAGCCGATGACTGAGTATTAGCAGTTGGTTTCTTAACACCATCTGATGGATAATGCTCAATGTCGACTTTTTGATTCGTAAAGCGCTCGCGTTTCTTTTTCTTTTTAGCAGCTTCGTCATCTGCCGATCCCTCCACTTTCTTTTCGAGTGTGAGATTTGATTTTTTAACCGGAATCTGCTGACGGTTCTTATCGTCCCGTTCTTTTTTCTTTTGCTCCTTGGTTTTTGCCTTGGGACGCGTTGATTGATTTATCAACGACAGGTCGATTGTTCCAAGTACTACCGGCGTTTTTTCCAATACTGGTTTTGCCAGCGTAAAAATTTCCTCTTCATCAGAACTTAGATCCGTAGTTTCATTATCAGTTATCTCAACTGGCTCTGATTTTACTACCGGTTTAGGTAGTACAGGTTCATTTACTTCCGGTTTAGCTATTGGTTCTGATGCCTTGGGTGTTTCTTCCTTAATGATGGGTTTTTCAACTTTCACTTCAGTTTTAACAACAACAGGCTCCTGAACTTCTACAGATATTGGAGGTGAAGTTTGCCCTTTAACTTCTTCCTTTTCTTCTATTGGAAGTATTACTTCCGGAATTACTATTTCATCACGCTTAGGTTCAGGCTCCACAACAGGAACCTCAATTACTACAGGCGTAACTTCTTCTTTTGGCAGCTCAACTACCACAGGAGCTACTTTCTCAACGACTACCGGTGGTGCTTCATGCGGTTTGTTTAATGCATCGAGATCAATCTGACCCACCTGTTTAATTCCCGGCAATTGTTCTTTGGGAATACTTACAGGAATCATTTCTTCTTTTTTCTCCTCTTTCTTTTCGGCTTTCACTTTGGCAAAACCTTCAATAGCAACAGTCGCCAGTTTATCTTTCTGGTGACGTTCCTGGCTCAGGCGTTCCGATTCCATCTTCAGCGCCATGTCCTTGTTGAACTCTTTAGCTAAAAGAAGATGCAGATCATCCGAAATCTTTTGATTCGGATCAATCTCTATCTTATGACCTTTCTTTGCCAAAAAGTCGACGGCAGTGTTGATGCCAATGTTTAATTCCTTACAAACCTTACTTAATCTAATGGGCATAATATCTTGTTTAATCTAATACATCTGGTTAAAGTTCTTCTTCAAATTCCGCACTCAGGATACGCAATACCTCATCTACGGTTTCTTCCTCAAGGTCGGTGCGTTTCAATAAATCCTGTCGCGGTACAGCCAGAACACTTTTAGCAGTATCGTACCCAATAGCCTTAAAGGTATCGATAACCCACTGCTCAATTTCGTCGTTGAATTCATCCAGGTAGATGTCTTCAGTTTCTTCCTCATCATCGAGTTCGCGATAAACATCAAGCTGATAACCAGTTAGCATACCTGCCAGTTTGATATTCAATCCTCCTTTACCAATGGCCTGCGATACTTCTTCAGGCTTCATGTAGATTTCTGCCTTCTTTTCAGCTTCGTTGAAACGAATCGATGAAATCTTTGCAGGACTCAGAGCGCGCTGAATAAATAAACTGGTGTTGGTAGTATAATTGATCACATCGATATTTTCGTTGCGCAACTCACGAACAATTCCATGAATACGCGAACCTTTCACACCAACGCATGCTCCTACCGGATCGATGCGGTCGTCGTACGATTCCACTGCTACCTTTGCACGCTCACCGGGCATACGGGCAATCTTCTTTATTGTGATGAGTCCTTCGTTAATTTCCGGTACTTCGAGTTCAAAAAGACGCTCCAGAAAAACCGGAGAGATGCGGGATAAAATAATCTTCGGATTGTTGTTTTTATTATCCACCATGGCTACCACAGCACGAACCGTGTCGCCCTTGCGGTAAAAATCGGTGGGAATCTGCTCGGTTTTAGGCAGATAGAGTTCATTGCCTTCATCATCGATGAGCAGCATTTCTTTCTTCCATATCTGATACAACTCAGCGCTTACAATCTGCCCTACTTTTTCACTGTACTTTGTAAATACATTTTCCTTTTGTAATTCCAAAATTTTCGAAGCCAGTGTCTGGCGGAGGTTCAATATAGCACGACGGCCAAAACTCATGAAGTCAACCTGATCGGTGACTTCTTCACCCAGTTCGTAATCTTCATCAATTTTCTTGGCTTCCGTCAATGAAATCTCGAGGTTATCATCTTCCAGATCTTCATCTTCCACAACGGTACGGTTGCGGTAAATTTCGAAGTCACCTTTGTCGGGGTTGATAATTACGTCGTAATTGTCGTCGCTTCCAAACATTTTGGAAATAACATTACGGAACGATTCTTCCATAACGGAGATTAATGTGCTTCTGTCGATACTTTTCAGTTCCTTAAATTCCGAAAAGGTGTCTATCAGATTGATGCTTTCTTTCTTGCTCATAGCTTATTTGAATCTAATTATCATTTTTGTTGTTTTGACCTCTGTATAGGAAAGTGTTATTGTTTCTTCTTTGGTAATTTTTCGTTTGGATCCTTCTTCTTTTACTTTCACCTCTAGCTTAAGCTGAAATCCATCTACGGTGGCTTCACCCATAATTCCGGTCAGCTTTTTTCCGTCGCGGGTGAGAACTTCCACTTCTTTTCCCAGAGATGAAATTCGCGCAAGGATTACCCGGCGTCTGCATAACCGCCTGAGCGATGGAATGTTGAACGAAGT
>JANJXE010000229.1 GCA_024709185.1 Paludibacter sp. | reverse complement strand
GTTGCAAAAGTATGGTGGAGTAGCTGAAGATGGCAAAGTATATGGCTTTGTAATCCGCACCAAATTCTATAATCAGGAAGAAAATCTGAATGTTGCCCGTGATACCTACGAAGATTGCGTAAACCGTATTGTTGCCGATTGCGATAGCGCATTTAAATACCTGCCACTGGACTATTCGAGAGACGGGAGCTTAGGCGGTACTATTGCCGATGGTTTACAGGCCGATGCAGGACATGCTTCCGGAATTGCAGCCAAAGCTCTTAAGGTTAAAGCGTTGTTGTATGCTGCCAGTCCTGCTTTCAATCTGAATTCTGATGTTCAGAAATGGAAAGATGCAGCCAAGGCTGCGCAGGAAGCTATACAGCTTTCAGGCGGAAGTGTTGCATTGCTGGGTTATGCAGGTTATTTCAATAAGAATAATCTCAACAACGGAAATTACACGAATAAGGATATTTTCTTCAGAGGGCCCGTCAATGCAGGTGTAACAACACTCGAAAAAGAAAATTTTCCACCGAGATTACAGGGGAATGGTACCTATAATCCTACACTCAATTTAGTGAATGCTTTCCCTAAAAGCGATGGATTCCCTGCTTCGGAAACATCATCTGTAAGCATCGATCCTAACAACCCTCATCTCAACCGAGATCCGCGCCTCGATAATTTCATTGTTCGCAACGGAGAATTCTTCGCAGGTATTACGATGGCTACAACTGTCGACGGAGCAGATGCATTGGGCAAACAAATGAATAATACCCGCACCGGTTTCTATTTGCAAAAACTGGTAGATTCCGACGTGCGGTTTACAACTCCCACCGTTACCACTACGATGTCTCCCATTTTGCTTGGAAAACCCGAACTATATCTCAGTTTTGCTGAGGCAGTTTTCATGGCAACCGGTGATATGAACAGTGCTGTATACGGTTATACTCCAAAAGAAATTATCCGCAGAATACGTGAACGGGCGTATGGAGCTGGTCCAACCACCAAAGACAAATACTACATCATCGGAAACAAAATTACTAATACCACTTTTCTTGATTTTGTAAAAAATGAACGCAGAATTGAATTATGTTTCGAAGATCACCGTTTCTGGGATTTACGTCGCTGGTGTAATGGTAAAGATGATATTGCAACGTTGAATTTTAAGGTATATGGTATTTACAACTCCGAACCTGTCGAGTCACGCAGTTTTAAATCTCCTTACCTGCCAATACCGTATGGTGAAATGCTAAAAGCAGGAAATCTGCAAAATAATGCTGGATATTAGTTAATTGTAAATACTTAAAAAAGCTATTATGAAACTCAATAAACTTCAAATTGTACCCGTACTTATCGCACTACTTGTTTCAGCTTGTGCATACGATGATAGTTACCTGGATGCCAAACTTCCCAAAAACATGGCTTACTTTGCCTCGTTGAAGGAGTATAACCGTACCCTGGTTGTAGGCGAAGGATTGCGATTTAAAGTTGGAGCTGCTATGGCTGGGGAATTAACGAACAACGCCGACAGAACCGTTGAATTCAAACTGGGTCCAGACATGCCTTTCCCGGTTACCGACCTGGTGCATGTGGCACTTCCGCAGGACTATTATAACTACTCTGCCTTAACAGGAACTGTAGGCAATACTGTAAAGGCAATTATTCCGAGGGGATCATTTATTGGGTATTTTACTGTAGTGATGGATTCGGTGAAATTCCTGAATAATCCGTTGGCAATGGTTAGGTATAATCAAAGTCAGTTTTTGACATTGCCGGTTAAAATCATGTCCACTTCGCTTGATTCGATAAACCGGGCCAACGATTCAATTACCATTCGAGTTCGATACATTGCCGGAACTGAGGGTTTTTATCTTTATAAAAATACAATAACCAGGAAATTGAATGGCACTGTAGTAGGTACAACTACAACAGAAAATTTCAGTAATGAAAGTGATGACCAAAGCTGGCAAATGCTTACAGCCGGTCCATTTACAGTAGAAGTAACTTCGGCCATCGCTGCAAAATCAACTTCAGGGCTGAAATTTAAATTAACTGTCAACAATTCGGGGATCTCGTATCAGTCAATCGCTGGCCAGGCTGTTGTTGAAGCTGCCGGAACCAATGAATACAATAGTAAAACGCACGATTTTCAACTTAATTACAGCTTTAAAAATGCGGGCAACGATACAGTATATCATGTTGCTTCCAATCTGATTTTTCGCAACCGTATACGTGATGGTGTGAACGAAACCAGAGAATACCTGAATCAACTAAAAAACTGAGCATTTCAATGCAAATTATGAGAATTCTCTAAAAATAGTCCTACTTTATTATAAACAGAAACAATTTATAAACATGAAAACAAAAAGACTTTTTCTGGCTTTTACAGCCCTGTTTGCGATTGCTTTGGGTAGCAACGCGAAAGTAATTTATGTTAGTTACAACGGCAGTAATTCTAACGATGGTACCTCATGGACGCAAGCGTATCTGACCCCCGATACTGCCAGAGTAAGAGCTGTTGCAGGAGACCAGATTTGGGTGCAGGGCGATGTTGACGGAATGGAAGGATACAACATTTACACATTTACTTCTTCAACAGCAGGAGCAGGAAATGAAGCCTTCAAAACGGGTGACGTAAACTGGTATGGAGGATTTAATGGCAACGAGTCAGCCTTGAGTCAACGTCAGCTTATAGATAGAGATGCAAATGGAATTGTTGAACCCTGGGAATTTAAGTACCCGACAAAAATTACTTTCAATTTATCCAACAATGCGTTGGCTCTCTCGACCGGAGCTACTGAACGCAGGGTTATTGATGGGTTCACCTTTTTCCCGGGAGAATACCGCCTGACCACGACCTTTGGTGATTCAAAACTATTTGTGGTTGGCCCAAATGTAGTGTTAAAAAACAGTACTTTCCAAAATGCCAATTACATTGTTACTGAAAGTACCGGAAATACTACACTGCGTCCATTCATGTGGATGCGAGGTCAGATGGACTATTGTCTCTGGGAAAACATTACCGTGCAGGTTGGTCTGCTTACAACCCGCACTCAATACGGTTTGTTGTTTGATATGGACTGGCAACGAGCAGCCACCAACATCCCGACAACGGTTACCAACTGTGTTTTTCGGAATAATACCGGTGTGATCGATGGCAGTCAGTTAACTGCAACCAGTATGGAAGCGCGTGGCGTTCTGATGTTTATCAATAATTCGAATGGTAATCTGGCAGGTACACATCCTGACGTTTTTGCCAACAATCTGATTTACAACAATGATATTCGCTTTATTCCTTCAGCAACTCTTCCAACCATTAATGCAGGTATTTTAGGTACAAGCTGGGGAAATGGTGGTGCCGCAGGCTCACCGGCCACTTCGACTGTAATGAATAATGTGTTTGCAAATAATAAACTCACCAATATCAAAACACCCGGAATTTATCTGGCAGCATCGGGAAATACTATTTTTCCGACCATCGTTAATAATGTGTTTTATAACAATAAGAAATATACAGGCAGCGTTCTGCAGGATCCTACCCTCCAGCCAAACATCGAAGGTGGCAACATCACATTAGCTAATGTATTTAATAATTATACTACCGATAAAGCTATCTGGTGGGGAGCCACTACCGAAGATAATGTTGCAGCCGGTAACGGTGTTATTGCTCCATCAGACCCCAAATTTCTAAGTCCGACAACAGCTGTAGGCTACAGTGAACTACCCGAAGTACCGAAGGCTAACTGGAGTTTGCAAAACGGATCATCCCTTATTGGTAAAGGTACTGCTGCCAGTTACAACACCATGGTGGCCAATGCTTACAACCTTTTTTCAAAAGATTTTGCAGGTCGACCGTATGCTTCACCCCGCTCAGTGGGCGCTTTCGAGGAAGGATCAGTGACTACCGTGGTTGTTTCAGGTTTAAGAAAAGAAACTTTCAGAACTGCAAACTTTGTCATGTCCACTGCAAGCGGAATTCAGTTGACAGAAAGTGGCAATCTTCAGGTAATCTCCCTGATTGGACATGTTGTTGTTTCGATGCAGGTTGAGGCAGGTGATCAGATTAATCTGAAGAATGGTATTTACGTCCTTCGTTTGCAAACAACCAATGATAATCTTGTTCAGAAAATTATGCTGTAAAAAGTAAGATATGCAAAGACGATAATGGTTCATCATGCGATTATCGTTTTTGCTCATTCATTTTTTCTCCAATATCTTATTGAATAGGCCGTATCTCAAATATTTTTATCAATGAAAATTAGTTTCTTTTTACTGTTTTTTTTCTTTTCTTCTCTAATCAGGGCATTGTTCAATCGCAAAGCAGAGTGGTCGCCAACCGGAAGATTTACCCGGGAATTTAAAAAGAACTGGGGATTTGACTTTGTTGTGTATAAAGAATTGACACCCTGGTCAAGAGATATTACGAAAATTTACAAGGTTTTACATGTTGTGGATAATAATAGTGCTGAAAATATTGGTGGTGGCGGACAACCCCGGGCGCCCTTAGCTCCTCCTTTTAAAAATAATTTAAAATGAAAAGGATATTCTTTATCATAACGGTGTGTTTAATTTTCATGAATTCATTGCAGGCAAACAGTAAAATGGATGTCCGCAACAATCAATTCATACCAAAGGATACTAGCTGGAAAAGCTTGACCATTCGTGAAAAAATCGGGCAAACCATGGTCATGCTTCCCGATCGCATAACTGAATTGGGGCTGGGAAACGGAACACTCGAGGGTTTCTTCAAAAAATATCCGGTTGGTGCTTTTTTTATGGGTTATAAGCTTTTCGATGGGATTAGGGCTGAAGATAAAACGGAGCACCTGCGCAAAGCTGTAGTCGAATATCAACAGGCAAGTCAGTTACCCCTGATTATGCAGGAAGACTATGAAACCGGACTTGGATTGCCCGGTATGACTGCCTTTCCGCGTGAAATGTCGATAGGGGCCACCAATGATAGCAAATTAGCATATCAGTATGGTGCGGGAGTAGCTAAAGAAGCCCGTTCGGTGGGGGTAAACTGGGTGTTGCATCCGGTTTGCGACCTGAACCTGAATCCGTTTAATCCAATTGCCAATACACGTTCTGTTTCCGATAATCCCGACAAAGCAATAAGACTGCTGACTCAACAAATAAACGGTTTACAGAAAAATGGGGTGGCTGCCACGATCAAGCATTTCCCCGGCGATGGCGTGGATTACCGCGATCAGCACTTACTTACCAGTTCAAATTCCTTGTCGAAGAAAGACTGGGATAAGACTTTCGGGAAAGTATATGGTCAGTTGATCAGGGAAGGTGTGGCTTGTATTATGCCCGGGCATATTTCGTTGCCGGCTTATCAAAAAACCAAAATTAATGGTTTTTATCCTCCGGCTACTCTTTCAAAGGAGTTGTTGACTGATTTGTTAAAAGGGAAACTGGGTTTTAAAGGTGTAATAGTTTCCGATGCCCTGGTTATGGCTGGGTTCCGTGGTATTTATAAGTCCAACCTCGAAAGCGAAATTAAAAGTTTTGAAGCAGGTGTGGATATGATGTTGTGGCCTTCCTATGCATTTATGGATTCGGTGGAAGCCCGGATTATCCGTGGTGAAATCCCTATGAGCCGTCTCGATGATGCAGTTCAGCGGGTATGGTTGATGAAAGAACGCTTTGGAGTGTTGGACAAAAACCGGACACTTATCCAACCGGTTACTGCACAGGAACTAGCCGAACATGAAAGCATTGCTCAGGAAATAGCTGATAAATCCATCACTTTGGTAAGAGATGAGCAAGGGTTACTTCCACTTAATCCTGAGAAAATGGAAAAAATACTGTTGGTGAGTCTGGTTGCACCCTCAAAACGGGGCGACTACCCTACACAACAAATCATTGCCTTACAGAGAGACCTTATATCGAAAGGATTCGTCGTGGACTTTCAGCGCGATATTTTGTATGAAACAGGTTTTTGGTCGGATGAGCTGACGGACCGTTACGATAAGATTATTTTTGTTGCTAACCGTTATTTTCACTTTCCGCCGGGACCACTACAGTTTTGGGACAATCAGGCTCAAACGGTTTGGTGCATCAATTCTACTGATAAATCAAAGGTTATTTTTGTGTCGCTGGGATCCCCCTATCATGTTAATGAGTATTTCGAACGGGTAGGCACCGTTATCAATGCCTACTCTTCCGACGATCTAACATTGAAATCAGTGGTAAAAGCCCTGACCGGCCAGCTTATAATGACAGGAATTTCGCCTGTAAAACTCGATTTATCGGATGTATTTGACATGAATTCACGAATTAAATCAATATTGAAAGGAGAAGGTCAATGAGATTATATCTTTTATTAAGTATTGTTAGTGTGGCAGGTATGTTTTCCTGCACACCGGAAGTTAAACCTGTCAGTTCTGTTATCGTGCTGTCACCCTCCGATTCTATTGTTACAAAAGGAGGAACCCTGCAAATGACAGTGAAGATTGAGCCTGCTGATGCAGCCATCCAAACAGTAATATGGGCTGTAAATTCGTTGCAGGGCAATGCCTCCATCGATGCTAATGGATTACTTACTGCTCTTTCCGACGGTCAGGTTATTGTACGGGCCACAGCGATGGATGGAACCGGAATTAAAGGTCAAAAGACGATTTTGATTAAGAATCAGCATATTGTGAATGCACGTGATCCGTATTTGTGGCCTTTTGCCCAGAATTCAATCTGGAATATGCCCATCGGCAGCAATGCGGAATATGTTCCGGCAAAACTCGAAATGCCCACAAAGGGGATGCTAACACTCGATGAAGATTATATCGTTTTCACTCCCGATGAGCCTTCTATGAAAGTGTACTGGTCGAGTGTACGTTGGGGCGAAGGCGACCGTTGTACGCCAAATCAACCACTTACTTTACAGGGTAATGTACCTATACCACAGTCGTTCGTGGTTAGTCCCACAACCTGGGACGGCACAAAACCCAATGCAGGAATAGCCGTATTGCTCAAAGATAAACGTACGATTTGGCAATCGCAACCCTTTGCGCATTGCACTCAGGGTGGCGATGCTACTACCGGATATGTTTATCCTGATAATCAGGATATCTACGGGCCGGGTTATTATGGTTCACATGGTGGTTCGCGACTTTCTGTGTTAGGTGGAGCAATACGCAATCACGAGTTCATGCGCGAATCAGGTCCAATCCGTCATGCCATCAAAATGAATATTTGCGGAAAGAAGAATCTGTATTATGATGCTGTGAATAAGGGATTTCGCTGGCCTGCACTGGCT
>JANJXE010000509.1 GCA_024709185.1 Paludibacter sp. | reverse complement strand
CTTCCTTGCGCCGCACCGCCAAGGAGTCCGCATGAGCACCCGCACCCCGTCCGCCAACGAGGCGTTGACCCCCGTCGCCAGCGACCAGCGCGTCTTCCGCTGGCACGACCATGCCTCGCTGTGGTTCAGCCTGGGCGTGGGCCTGCTGGTGATGCAGGTGGGCGCCTACCTGATGCCCGCGCTGGGCACGCAGGAGGCGATGCTGGCCATCGTGGCGGGCTCCATCCTCGGCGCGGGGCTGCTGGGCTGGGTGGCCAAGATCGGCTGCGACAGCGGGCTGGCCAGCGCGGGGCTGATGCATGCGGTGTACGGCCGCACGTTCGCGCGCCTGCCCATCGTGCTGAATATCGTGCAGCTCATCGGCTGGGGCACCTTCGAGCTGGTGGTGATGCGCGACGCCAGCGTGGCCATTGGCCGACAGGCAGGCGGCATGGAGGGCACGCATTGGCCGGTGCTGGCCACCCTGCTGTGGGGCGGCGTGGTGCTGCTCCTCATCAGCGGCTCCATGGTGCAGCTGGTGCGCCGCATCATCGCGCGCGTAGCGCTGCCGCTGGTGGTGCTGTCGCTGCTGTGGCTGTCGTGGCAGTTCCTCGGGCTGGCGCAAACGCAGGGGCTGGAGCAGCTCTGGCAGCGCAAAGGCACGGGCGGCATGGGCGTGATGCCCGCGCTGGACCTGGTGATCGCCATGCCGATTTCGTGGCTGCCGCTGGTGGCTGACTACGCGCGCCACGGCCGCCACGGCGGCGCCGCGCTGCGCGGCGCCTGGACGGGCTACGCGCTGGCCAACATGTGGTGCTATGCGCTGGGTGTGCTCGTCGCCCTGACGCTGCCGAGCAAAGACCTGGTGACCGCTCTGCTGCTCGCACAGGGCGGACTGATCGCGCTGTCGCTGATCCTCATCGACGAGGTGGACAACGCCTATGGCGACGCTTATTCGGGCGCCGTCTCCAGCCACAGCCTGCTGCCACGCTGGAGCGTGCGCCAGTGGGGCATGGTCGTGGCCGTGGCCTGCACCTTGCTGGCCCTGGTGCTGCCCATGCACAGCCTGGAGCCCTTCCTGCTGCTGCTCAGCTCGGTGTTCGTGCCGCTGTTTGGCGTGATCCTGGGGCGCCTGGCCTTCGGCGCCGACGCGGGCGCACTGCTGCAGCGGGCGGGCAAGGCCCATGCCGCGCCGATTGCCATCTGGCTGGCGGGCGTGGCCTTTTACCACCTGCTGCCCAAGGTGGCCCCGGCGCTGGGCTCGGCCCTGCCCACGCTTGCGCTGAGCTTTGCGCTGGCCTGGGCCACACGGCCGCGCAGCGCCTGAACTCAGGCCGCCTTGACCTTGCGCGCCCCGCGCCAGGCACCCACGATGGCGATCAGTCCGGGGATGAAGATCATGGCCCAGATGATCTTGTCGAGATTCTCCTTCACCCAGGCGAAGTTGCCAAAGAAGTAGCCGGCCGAGCAAATGCCCATCACCCAAAGGATTGCGCCACCCACGTTGTAGGCGGTGAACTTGCCCCGGCCCATGGCAGCCACACCCGCCACAAAGGGCGCAAAGGTGCGGATGAAGGGCATGAAGCGCGCCAGCACGATGGTGATGCCGCCATAGCGCTCGTAAAAATCATGCGCCTGGTCAAACGCGCGACGGTTGAACCAGCGCGAGTCTTCCCACTGGAACACCTTGGGGCCGAAGTGGCGGCCTATCGAATAGTTGCACTGGTCTCCCAAAATGGCAGCCACAAGCAGCACGGTGCAGGCCAGCGGAAAGCTCATCAGGCCTGCACCGCAGAGGGCCCCCACCACAAACAGCAGCGAGTCGCCCGGCAAAAACGGCATGACAACCACGCCCGTCTCGACAAAGACAATGAGGAACAGCAGCGCATAAACCCAGGGGCCGTAGTTCTGCACGAACATTTCAAGGTACCTGTCCACGTGCAGGATGAAGTCGATCAGAAAGGTGATGATTTCCATAGGGCTTTCGCAAGAGTGGCGCGCATTATCCTTGGCCGCCCATCGCACCAGGGCCGGCCCCTAAAATCCCGCGGGTGAACGAAGCCCAATCCACCCCGCCCGCCCGCCGCCCCATCCGCGACCTGCCCGACGAACTCATCAGCCAGATCGCCGCGGGCGAAGTGGTGGAGCGCCCCGCCTCGGTGGTGCGCGAACTGGTGGACAACGCGCTCGATTCCGGCGCCAGCCAGATCACCGTGCGCCTGCTCGCCGGTGGCGTGCGGCTGATTGCCGTGGAAGACGACGGCTGCGGCATCCCGCAGGCCGAGCTGCCCGTGGCCCTGCGCCGCCA
>JANJXE010000205.1 GCA_024709185.1 Paludibacter sp. | reverse complement strand
GCCTTCGCAGAAAGTCTGGTGGTAACAATAACGTGGAACATGCACAAAATCGTTCGGAAGAAGAGTAAAACTCTCCTTTTTATCACCACGTTCCACATCCAGCCGTCCTTTTCCCGAAAGTATAAAAAAGATTTGTTCGGTATCGTCGTGCATATGGCGGTGGGTAAACTTTCCGGGAGCCACTTGAACAATAAATGCTTCGCTAACCTCGGCATTGGAGCGATCCATAACCAACAAATTATCGTGAGTCGGGAAATAATAGCCTTCGGTGATACTATCGGCAATACTGTACACCACTCTGGTAGTAAGTGGATTAACTTTTGGAGAAAGATTACTTACGGCTACATCGGGTTGATAACTAAAATAAATTGCAGTTACCAAAATTCCTAAAACGAATGTGCTCAGGGGCACTAAAATTGATTTTTTCATGTGTGTTTTTAAAAAGAGTCAAGAGTCAAGACTTTATTTGTTGATGATTAATATTAGAGGTCGTTTTTAAATACGTATTTTGCTGTTGCAAATTTTGTCATTAACTATCAGTTGAAGCACATAAACACCTGCACCCAATCGATGTGTAGAAATCGTTTCAACAGGAAGAGCTGATTTAGCTTGCAAAACGCAAATGCCCGATGCTGTATAGAGTTTGTATTCATAAGCTCCTGCTTCATGCATTTTCAGCTGTATCATTTTTTCTACAGGGTGATAGAAGAGGCTATAAACTGATTCATTTGAAATTATTGAATTATTAGCGGTATTATGACTTTCCTCAATCAGAAAATCGTCGAAATAAGCCAGATAAGGGCCTGTTTCTGTTCCTGTTTTACTAAAATTGATTTGAATTTCGATGATGGTATCGCCCAGCAACGCATCTTTTCCAAACTCACAGCTGAATTTCTCCCAGCCTGCCCCCACAGAACCATGCGGAGTTGCCGCATTCATGCTGGCTCCGTTCTGATCAACAAAAGCATTTCGGAGATACAACCCGTTTTTTGAACGCAAATCAACAAACACATAGCGGCCGAGGTCATTATCGGTTTTTTTCCAGAACGAAAGGGTCATGCCGGGTTTAACGGCAATTTTGGTTGATGCAATTCTGTAACTGTAAGTCGATGCATTTCCCGAACCCACAGTTCCTGAAGCTTTTACCGAATACAATCCACTGCGGGGCGTGGTAGTTTGAATTTCACAAACAGGACTCAGCACGTTACTACTCGTTACTACAGCATTTTGATAAAAACAGGGATCAATGTTAAACGTGCCCGATTTTGTGGCCACATCATTTACATAGAAATACGAAGTGGTACGTTTTTCAAAACTATTGCGGTAATATACAGGTCCGTTGGAATGATCTACAGGAACAGTTGAACTAACCGGCCGTTGACCTTTCAGCATTTCAACCGCTGCACCGGCAACCCGCAGCTGAAAATCGGACGACAACCAGCGTCCATCGGCACTCGAAGTGAGAAAATACTGATTGGTGGGAATATTACTCCAGTCGGTGGCATTTTTCATAATGGCTGTACCTTCATCGTACTCGTCGAACATGGCAAAATACATGTTTTGCACCCCCAGTTTTTTGATATTGGTAGCTTGCTTCCACATGAACTCACCGGCATTGCGCGGTGCCCAGTTTACATCGCCATCCTTCCATTGCGACCAGGCAAAACCGGGGAAGTTTACCGGCATATACTGAATACCACGTGCATCGCAATAGCTTTTGTCCGGCGACATGGTGCTGGTGTATAAGTTATCGGCCGAACTGTTGTCTCTGATACGTCCGGGCATCCAGGGCGAAATCATGTGAAGCGACTCATACACAGGAAGAAAATTCTCGTTATCGCCGGGAACAGTGGCAGGTTGTGTTACACCTTTCGAATCACTGGTGCCGGTTCGCCAACCCCTTGGTGTTCCCCCAATTACATAACATCCCCTCGATTTAAAGAAATCAATTAAAGCAATAGTCTCAGCAGCTGTTCCGGGATTTTTACCCCCTTTAAAACCGATCCCCCACACCTGCACTACCGGCATATTTCCCACTTTGGCATAGGCAGGCGAGGTAGTCAGGTTGTTTTGCTCCACATTGTACACCCAATCCATCTTAATCGTTTCATCCCAGTTTTCTTCCATTCCTGAAGAAGAGGTATCGTAACAAATATAAAAAATACGTTCGTTGGCTTCCGCAGCTTCTCTGATTTTATGAATGGTAGAGGCCGGTGAAGTGATAATGGAACTTCCGATATTACCAATAAACCGCTGCACGGCTGCTCCATCAATCCCATATTCCCGCATCCATCTAAAATGAATATCAATGACTTCCTTCGAAGTGGAGGAGAACAGTTTTAGTGGTTTTCCGTTGCCCATAAGCGCAAAATTAGTTGGTTTCAGCACTTCATCGGGATATTCGGTAATATCGGGGCATACCTCGAAACTCATTGTACCGGGCCCCGGAGCTCCGTTCGTTTTAAAGTTCCAATGTACCCAGCCCGAGGTTAAACTTCCTGCCACAAACCAGGCTTGATAACCGGCGACCGTTTTGCCAATAAATTCGGAATAGCCACTTGCAGAAGTAGTTGGTACTGTCTCGCTTTCAGGCGATAAAGTTCCTGTTTCGATAGTAATTTCACGGATATATACATCGCCTCCGTTGCCCGACAAACGAAAATCGCAGGCATTGTTCTGCGCATTTCGCAGCGATGCATTGGTAACTGCCACACGTGCCGTCACCCAGCTATTCGACCCCGATTGCTGAATCGATAGCGACTTATAGTTATTTCCATCGTTGGCATTGTACTGAAACTGAATCTTCGTACTGGCTTCATCAAAAAAAGTAATATTGAAAATCAGGTCGTTTACAGTTGAAGGAACTGTAGCGTCGTTTACATTGAAATAACCATACTTTGAAGGAGGAATGTGCCGACAGGCTACACCTCCCCGGGTGGCCGGAAGCGAATATGCCTCAGCAGAAGTTGATGTACTGAATATAAAAGACAGATTGCTGGAGGTTGATGGCACCGTAAACACAAGTGAGGCTACAGGCGTACCGGCCTGAACCATCGAAACGGAGTACAAAAAAAGTAAAAAGAATATTTGCTTCATTGTTGAATGTTTAAAACGTAGCATTGGCTAATTCAGCCGGGTAAGGAGTTTTTGTGCCAATCATCCAATTTTTCATTTTCTTTTATGAGGTTGATTGCCGAACCCAAAATCACTTCGTTACAGTTGGTCTGTAAAGCAACTGCTTCATTTTCTCAATTACCGGTTTGTAGGCAGGGTCGTTCGCCAGGTTTTTATACTCAATGGGATCATCCTGTTGATTGTATAATTCAATTCCCATCTTTGCATCATCCCATTCAATGTATCTCCAGTCGTTATTTTTCACCATTCTACCAAGCATTTGCCCCCGGCTAACAATCGAATTTACGTAGCTTCTGAACGGTTTTGAAGGATTCTTCAAGGTCTTTTTAAAACTCATTCCTTCGAGATATGCAGGTGTATTTTTTAAATTGAGTACATCGGCCAGCGTTGGGTAAATATCAATGTATTCAAACATTGATTCCGATTTAACTCCTTTCTTACCGACAGCTTTTCCGGCTATAATAAACGGCGCATTGGTTCCTTTTTGGAAAACAGTAACCTTGTTCCACCAGTTGTGTTCGCCCAAATGATAACCATGATCGCCAAAAAACACAATCAGGGTATTGTCCAGCTGTCCGGTTTCTTCCAGTGCCTTTAATAACCGGCCCACCTGAGCATCCATATACGATGTACAGGCATAATACGACCGCAGAAACTCGCGTTTATCCTGATCGGTGAACTTATTGAAAATAGCAGCTTCGTTAGGCAGTGTATGTTTATAAGGAGGCGTCCATCCTTCGGGCACTACCGGCGGATGGCAGATTTCGAGGGGATACATATCGAAATACTTTTTAGGGGCAAAAAATGGATCGTGAGGCTTATGAAATCCAACCGCCAGGAAAAAGGGCTTATCCTTCTTTTTCTTTATAATTTCAACTGCTTTGCGGGCATTTTGTCCATCCTGAAGATCATCGTCAGTTCCATTGGTAATCATCCATTCGCACCATTTCAATGCTCCACCGGTAATATTGCGGCTTTCACCTGTTTTGCCAATTGCAGTTGGTTCAAACGCATACACTTCATTCCACGCTTTAGGGTCATTTTCTGAATCTTTACCATGAAAGATTTTACCAATTCCAACTGTATAATAGCCATTTTGTTGAAAAAGATAAGGCAGGGTAATTTTATCGCCAAGTACCGAAGCCAGCTGCTTACGGTTATCGAGGATGGTGGTGCTTTCAGGCCTTAACCCGGTCAGAAACGACGAACGGCTCGGTCCACTAACCGGATAGTTGCAATAGGCGTTGGTGAACTGAACCCCCATGCTGGCCAATCGATCTATATTCGGAGTTTTCACTACAGGATGACCGTAACATCCCAGGGTAGTGGTCAGGTCATCGACCACAATAAAAAGCACATTCTGATCGGCTTTTTTTTCCGCAGTTACAAAACCAATGCCCGATCCTGCAAGTGTTGCAGCTATTACAAGTGAAGTTTTCATTATGTATGTTTTTCAGTATTTCGATTTTAAAAATTCATGATTCCAGTTCTTTATTGAACTCTCGAGGTAAGTTGCAGGATCCTCATCTATTATAAAATTGATGAACCCTACAGGTCCTTTGTAGTTTGCTTTTAACATTGTATTTAAAAACGGCGACGTTTAATATCATCTACATACGAATATTTTACATCTTCTAAATATTCGACCAGTCTGCCTTTCAAGGCTTCTGCCGTTTTTGTGTTTGCCACACGGTCGGTGTACAGCAGATTAGTCAATTCGAAAGGGTCGTTTTTCAAATCGTACAGAGCATCCAGGTGCTTTTTTTCGTTGTGCCTCGAAATCAGCAGTTTCCACTCCTGCGTGCGGATCATCAGGTTCGGGACTTCGCGGTTAGGCCAGTTCCATTCGGAAACAGCAAAATCAACCGGCGCTTTCTTTCCCAGCGCCATGCCTCTCAGCGAAAAGCCATCACTTGCAGCATTGATACCTGCAAAGTCGACAATGGTAGCAAAGATATTGAGTAAAGATACAGGAGTTTCAATCCTGCGGGCTGTAATTTCGGAAGGATAACTGATTACCAGCGGTACCCGCACCGATTCTTCCAAAAAGATATTTTTCTCACGCATACCATGTGCACCCAGCATTTCACCATGATCACTCATAAATACAATCAGGGTGTTGTCACGTAATTTCAGTTCGTCCAGTTTATCAAGAATCTTGCCCACCCAATCATCTATTTCTGTTACAAAACCGTAATAATTCGCTATCATATAGCCAATTTTGGTACTGTCGGCGTATTCGGGCATCAGCATTCGTCCATTCGATTTTGCATAGGGATTACCAGCCATCTTGTCCGTAATTGTTTTTGGAATGGGCATTTCGGAAGGTTTATACAAACTGGCATAGGGCTCCGAGGGCAACATAGGTGAATGCGGACAATGAAACGAACAGGTAATGATGAACTTATTGTCTTTATTTCGTTCCAGTGCATCGATGGTTTGCCTGCCCTGCACAGCAGTAATGGTGTGTTTTGCATCTAAATGAAGATGTCCGTGGTGATCGGATTGGGTATGTTGACGGCGGTCGAGTTCTTTTTCAGGGATAGTACCCGTAGGAAGATAGGGATAACGGCGGTCGATGGGAGCCGGTGTGTACCGGATGCCGTTGTAAAAACTAAAATCAATCAATTCTCCTTCTTTGGGTTGTGTTTTTATGACATGTTGTGCCAGGTAAAAATGGTACAGTTTCTCCCAGTCCTTAATTAACTTCGCACCTGTATATCCATATTCTGAAGGGTTGGAATAACAATCGGCCATAAAATCGGGTGAGTGGAATTTACCGAAATATTCCGCTACATAGCCATTGGCAACAAGCAACTGATCGTACGTTTTATAACTGACATGCTTATTGTCGTCGGAATCCATGTTGGTGCGAACACCCGTGGTTTCAGTCAGCCGGCCCGTTAGCATGCTGGTTCGCGCCGGACCCGAAACGGGACACGGGCTGCAGGCCTGTGAAAAATAAGCTCCACTGGCTGCCAGTTTATCTAAATTAGGCGTTTTAATCACCGAATTGGCTCCCGAAAAGCGCAGCGCATCCCAGCGTTGCTGGTCGGTCATGATAATTAAAATATTCGGCGAAGATTGTTTGGCTTTTGCTGAGGAATTCAACATGGGTGCTGCCAGCAATACAGAGGCCAGTGTAAGATGGAAATTTTTAAAAAACATTTAAACCTGTTGTTTGTGTCGTTCGTAGTATGATGACACAAAAATAGGAACATGCACTAAATAAATGCTTAATTTTAGATTAATATCCTGAAAAAAGTTTTCAGTATAATGATTTTAATTCATTTCCCGAAAATGGTCAAAAGAATCCTTGAAATCGATGCCCATAAAATTCCTGTAACTTTCGAGGAATTTATCAAAACATTGCTTTGCCTGACTTTTACGGCCCAGTTTATACAGAGTTGAAACTTTCAGTTTCACGATGTCTTCTTCAATGCAGTCGTGTTTCAGTATGGCATCAGCAATGTGCAGCACCAGTATCGGATCTTTCTTAATATCATCAACCTGAAGAAGCATGGACAAGGTTTCGATAACGATATTCGTATAATCCCCTTTAAAAGCATCCACCCATTCCTCCTGTAGATTTGGCAATAACAAGCCTCTGGCTGCTATGCTCACCAACTCATTTACAAGTTCAACAGTGTAATTATGATGATTTTTCACCTGGTCGATCAGCAACATCACATTTTTATAATCGCAAAAAACATCAGTATCAAAGGATACCGACCAGTAATTATTCTGATTTACCAGTTCGATGCCTCCCACATTTTTAATCAGCAAACGTAACTTACTCATGTACACATTCCGGTTATTGCGCGAACTGTCGGTATCCTTATCGGGCCACAAAATTTCAGTAAGCTCCTGAGTGGAAACACCCTGACCATTCTTTACAGTATGCAGAATCATCAACACCAGCATCTGACTCGTGGTAGCTGTAAAATTTCCGGTTACATTATTCCCATCCTTGTCGATAACCTGAAAATAGCCCAGCATGTTGATGGAAGATGGTTTCAATTCCGGCTTAATGGATGTGTATTCGAAGTTTAGATAGGCATTAACCTGCTTGTTGAATTTATCCCGTTTCGACTTTTGCCTTTTTACAACGTATACCAACGGAAGCAGGATAATAGTGCTTAATAAATACCATCCCCAGTTGCTTTTGGGTTCTTCTTCCTGAGCAACATCACCGGGATGAAGAGGAGGATAAGCAAT
>JANJXE010000204.1 GCA_024709185.1 Paludibacter sp. | reverse complement strand
ATTCTCGAGTGTAAACTTACCCAGTTTTAGATCCTGTTTCAGGTTTGCGGCCAGTACCTGTACATTTCCCTGGTTCTGAACAGGAAGAGCATCGTTATCAAAATAGATTAAGTTTGTTATATTCTCAACAGCAGCAGTAAGGGAAAATCGTAACAAAGGGATTTTTAAACGTCCTTCAAGGTGTGTTCGGAACAGCTTGTCCATCTCATTCTCCCATTTAAAGTGATTCGAATGATAGTAGGTGTAAAAAAACGAGGGCGTTTCGCTTCTTGAATAGGCATTGGCATCAAGTTGCATCGCGAATTTACCGAGGGGTAAGATTCCCGTAAGCGCAGCATTTAAAGCAAAGTCACCCGCTTTACGACCCAGGAAATCCAATTCACCCGAAAAATTATACCGTATAAGTCGCCCCTGTTCCTTCGACAACACAGCTCCCACTCTTGTTGAAGAATTCGACTTATCCCAAACTACCGTATCAATCTGGTATACGTACCGTTCGATATCATTTTCGAGATAAGCAGTCAACCCAAACTTAAGCCATTTATTAAACTCCTCCGACAAACGTACCGAGGCCCGGTTACTTATAATCCGATAGGCAGCTGTATCATTCGTAACCTTTCCCGGAAAATAGGTGTTTTTATAAAACTCTTTTTCTACGGTCGGTTCATAATAGTGTTTTGTATAGTCAGACAGTTTGAGTGTATGTGCAAAAATGGTAACAGGTACATACTCCATTCGAACCGAATCATCGGTTATTCTCACCGGACGATTAACTCCAAGAGAATAACTGTGATTGTAATAGAACTGATTTAGTTTTAAGTTTGAAAATCCTTTAATATTGACAGGAATATTCTGCGGTGGATAGTTCAGGGTACCGTTGATATATGAGGTATCAGTAATTCCACCATTTTCATAATTACTATGATTATTGGTGGAGAAAAAGCCATGCGCATTGTAATTTCTGCTGTTGTAACTACCAAACAATGTCCCTGCAAATCGCTTTGTTGCCAGGTCTTTATATTCGCCGCGGGCAAATAGATAGTCCAGTACAATCCCCATGTTCAGTTTTTTATTGGCATTGGCTGTAAATAAAAACTTAAACTGTTCATCTTCATAGTAATTAGTTCCCCCTGTAAGGTAATACAACGTACTAAACGGCGTTTTCGTATTGTAAAAGGTGTTTGACTCCTGTTGATGCAGGTAGGGAAAATAAGCATCGGCAAAAATAAACTCATTGGTTCGTGGGCGATCAAAATACACTTTTGATTGAATAGGTGAGCCCAGGTTACCCCGGTACGAATTAGCAATACTAAACCTGTCGATGTGATTATCGAGCTGAAAGTTCAAATGAATGGTATCGACCTGTACAGACTCGACTGTACCCTGCATTCCGGTTAATTTCCACGTTTTAAGTTGTATAACATGACCTGTCGAATCATGATCATGTTCGTTGCCCTGAGCCTGTTTCTGTGCCACAAGAGGAAGTGAGAAGAGTGTCAGACAAAAAAGAACTGAATAGAAAGCTGAGTTGGTCATATTTTGATTCATTCTTCCTCTTTAACCGGAAAAATGTACTGTGTTTGTTTTACCATATAACGCGTCATCTGTTGGTTCGATTGAAAACCAATTCCGATAATTATGGATTCAGCGTTAGTAACTTTTATTAAACTATCGGAGTAAATCAGTTCTGTACGTTGATTCCAGAACAGTTGCTCTGTTTCGAACAACTCACCCTGCAGATTTGTTGCGCGAACGTTACCTTTTAGCTCCCAAAGTTGATCTCGTTCATTAAACTTTGCATAATCGCAATGTACGTTTGCATCCACATTTAGCTGCTCATCGAACCGTTCGAGATGAATACCCATTGGAAATTCCCAGTAAGGAGGTTCAGCCTTATCGTAAATATCCCATTGAGGGGTATTAATCCTGTAACGGGTTATTCCTGAATCGGATACTACAGTCGCCACATCAGTAGCATGAAGTTGTGGCAACATGGCGCGGTCTTTAACTGCATCGGTGAAGTCAACATTTTTTTCCTTACACGACAGGAACGATAAAAGCACAACAACCACCAAAAGGGCGGTTGTTATGCTATGTTTCTTAAAGAATTCTCTGGTTCTGAGTTTCAGAATGTCTGTCATCTTGCAGTAGTACTTTCACTTATCCATCCACCTACAAAGAACGACTTACCTGAATCCAACGCAGGGTGCATGAAAACATCCTCTTTACTTGGGAAATGACGACTATAGGTTGAAATCAGCTTATCAGCATCTTCAGCAAGCGTTGGATCCACTTGTTTTGCCCTAACAAATCTGTCAACTGCCGCCCAGAAAACTGTTTTTTGTAATACTGAATCATCAAAGATTCCGCGTGCATTGGCATAGGCCAAACCAATAATCAGGTGAGCCCCTCCGTTTGAAGGATTAAGTTCAAGCGAACGAATTGCAAATTGTTTGGTACGTGGATAATCACCCAGTTTTGAATAATAGATTTGTGCAATTTTGTAGTTATAATCAGCCTTCTCCGCTTGATTTTGCGTAAGATCCACAGCAGCTCTGTAGAATTCGATCGCTTGTTGAAAATCGTCCTTACTAAACGACATGGCTGCAAGAGCAGCTGCCGATTCAGCATCAGGTTTAATTTTATAGGCATCAACAGCAGCACTGAAATACACTTCTGACTCAGTACACCTTACCCGACGATAGAATGAAATAACCTTAGTGAGATAATCCAGATCCTTATTGTTTACCTTTACTTTATCCTTGTACAGATTATCAAGTGTCGCACAATCGGCTGCTCCACTCTGGGCAAAAACGATATCAAGACCGTTTTTATACTGTTGAGCCTGAGAGGCCTGAGTAGCATTCGAATTATCGGCAATCATTGCATCAAGTAATGCATTTACCTTTAAATAATCCGCGATATACTTTTCCGCATGGGCTTTGTCGGCAGCATACTTTTTATCCGATAAAACGACAAAATTACGAAGGAATTCAATTTCAGCCTTTTCACCCAAACCATCTATTGCTTCTTCGAGCCACTCGTAAGGAGGCTGAATAATATCACTTTTGGAGTATACCAGGTAATCGAGTGCTTTAATACCTTTAATCCACGCTGTTGGATAACGTTCATCAGTGCCGAAATACTTCATTCGCAGGTCGAACATTTTCATAAGCTTGTCAAATGCCTTTTGATAGGAAGCAGCATCTTTTTGTTGTTCGATTTCCCAATGCAGAATGTTACGACCCTGGCTGTAGATTACACGGTTCGCCGAAGGACACTCATTGAATACCTTGTTCCAGGGCTCAAGAGCATCAGCAAATTGCTTGTTTTTTGCCGATTCATTGAACAAACTGATGTTCATGACACATTCTTCTGTAACCACATTTTCTTCAGCTGGCTGAGCTTCAGCGGCCGGAGCCTGTACCTGTTCGGTCTGATCTTTTTTTCCTTTTTTTTCTTTTTTACTTTCACGTTGTGCATAACAACCTGTTACCAACACAACACTCAGCATCATTAAAACAATCCTTTTCATACAATTTCTCCTCTGATTTATTGATCTGATAGTTTATAATTTCCGTTTAAAGAACCAATTCTCGTTAAAGGTGGTATTCACTGTTATTTTGAAGTAGTCTTCGCGAAAAACCGACCGTTCCCCAATTTTTCCGTATTCCACCGATGCATTGATCATTGAATTTCCTGTGCGCAACGGCAGGCCAATACCAAATGTTATACCATAATTTTTAACAGCAGTATTTCCAGCCATCTTATAATAAGGTTCGCTCAGCGAAAATCCTGCCCTGTAACGGACTCGGTCGAAGTACGATCTTCCACGCAGATCAGGAATGTATTCAGCACCAGCTGAAATACGCGAACGACTAGATAAACTATCGGTTTTATTGTAAAAACGTGCATCGGCCCATTGCTGTTGAACGTAATCAACACCAATCATTAGTTTTTCGTTGAAGGTATACTGTAAACCTGCTCCGAACATCAAAGGTGTATCAAACTCATTGTTGTAAAATACAGTATCGCTGGGTATGCCTGTATTTACCTGTTGCGCTTCGGCATTCAGGGGCATTTTAGTCTCGAATATTAAACCCAGCTTCACATCATGTTTTTTAGCAAAATTCTGAAAATACTGTAATCCGTACCGGAAACGATAGCTACTCACCTTAATAAGGTTTTCCTGGATTGATGATTCGTAACCTGTGGTTGTAAACGTCGTACTCCGGTTGTTGTTGACTTCTCCGAACATATAGTAAGCATTTACTCCCAGCGCAAGATGATTAAAGAGCTTTAGACTTACACCAGAATAAACCTGCGATATTCCACCGTTGCCACTATAGCTCTGCACATAGCGGGCATAATTATTCGATTGAGTGGGATGGTATACAGCAATCGAATCGTTACGATAAAAGGAATAACCCGAAAATGAATAGGGCAGCAAACCTGCACTGAAGGCCATCCATTTGCTGAAAGGGAACTGTAGAGTTATGTATTCAAGATTAGATGTAAATTTGGTATTTACACCCTTTGTATTGCTAAAACGGGAAATCAGGCCCGAAAAACCAATATCGAACATAAAGGTAAGTGAGTCGACGGCTGTGAACGATGCAGGGTTAACTGTATTGATAGTAAGAGGATTACGACCAGCAATAGCAATTCCACCCATGGCTCTTTGTTCAGCAGTATAGGTATCAATTAATTCTCCGTAACCAAAACGGGTATAGGGCGAGTTGGTGTTGTTTTGAGCCATCAGGTTACATGTACCCATCAGAAAAACAACAACAATAAAAAGGTTTCTATTGAACATTAAAGTTTAAAATTCTGTTTAGACCCGTTAATACTAAATTTTTGACTGCAAAGGTGCGATTTTTTAGCAAGCTATCAAAGTAAAAACAACTACCTCCGGTTAAAAAAACCGAAAGTTTAGGATAATTTAGCAATAATCGATCGATATAGCCATCAATCTCGAATACAGCACCATAGATAACTCCGTTCAGGATAGCCGATCGGGTATCCTCTCCCATGAACTGATTAGTGGCAGTTAGTTCAACCAGCGGAAGCTGATGAGTAAACGCATGCAACGCTCTGGCTCTCATTGCCACACCCGGGGCAATATTACCACCATGATAAACCCCTTTTGCATCCAGAAAATCGTAGGTGATAGCTGTACCAGCATCAATTATAAGAATATCTGAAGCAGGTTTCAATGTCATTGCACCTGCCACAGCTGCCACACGATCATTGCCAAGTGTATCGGGTGTTTTGTAGGTATTGGTGAAAGGGAGTGCAGTGGTATGCGTTAACTTTAAGCAGCCGGCACCTGAATCTTCGATTTCGCTGAAAACAAAATCAGGAACAGGCGCAGTTGCGGAAACGATACAATTTCGAACAGTAAACTGATGTAGCAGTTGCGGGATATAACCCTCTTCAAGAGTTGTAAGCTGAACCTCATGTATCAAAGTTTCCTGGTTGAAAACACCAAGTTTAAGTGAAGAATTACCCTGATCGAGACAAAGATTCATGGTATACTTACAAAATCATCTTTTCAATGGGAACCACCAAAATGCCTTCAGCACCCAGCAAGCGCAATTTACCTATTATATCCCAGAATTCCTTTTCGCGGATAACCGCATGCAATGAGCTCCAGCCCTCTTTCGCAAGCGGAAGAATGGTTGGACTTTTAATTCCGGGCAAAACTTCAGTGATAGCTGCAATATTCTCAGTAGGAACATTCATCAACACATACTTTTTATCTTCAGCAAGTTGAACGGCATCAATCCGGAACATTAACTCATTGAGAATAATTCGTTTTTCGTCGCTCAGTTTCGGGTTCTCTATC
The DNA here is from genome assembly GCA_024709185.1 of Paludibacter sp. Lineage (GTDB taxonomy): Bacteria > Bacteroidota > Bacteroidia > Bacteroidales > Paludibacteraceae > Paludibacter. The sequence continues at coordinate 6,166 of JANJXE010000204.1, read as the reverse complement.
AGAACAGCTTCCGACTTCATCACGGTCTCAACTTCCTTCAGATGATTGGTAACCAGCGTACTGCCAGAGCTTACAATGTCGAAAATGGCATCAGCCAAACCAATACCGGGTGCAATCTCGACCGAACCAGTAATGACATGAATATCGGCTGCCACGCGATTAGTCTTTAAAAAATCGCTCAATATTTCAGGATAGGAAGTGGCAATCACTGTACCATTAAACCATTCGACACCAGGATAAACCGCTTCTTTGGGAATCGCCAGAGACAAACGACACTTACTGAAACCCAGCCTTTTGGTAATGATTACATTCTTTTTCTTTTCTGCGTATTCGTTTTCACCCACAATTCCAACATCAGCCACACCATCGGCTACCGACTGCGGAATATCATCGTCGCGTAAAAACAAAACTTCCATCGGGAAATTACGGGAAGGAACCAAAAGTAAACGCTTGCCTGATTCGAGTTTAATACCTGTTTCCTGTAAAAGGGTCATTGTTTCTTCAAACAACCGGCCCTTAGCCTGTACTGCTATTCGTAACATCGTAGATAATTTTTTTTGAAAGGGCAAAAGTACGAAAAAAAACGGGATGGAGATGTATAAAAAAAAGAAAAGTCCGTTACAAAGAACGGACTTCAATCTTTTAGCTAATGCTGGGGATTATTGAGCAACAACAGCTGCAGAATCAACTACAGCAGCAGAGTCAACAACTTCTTCTACAACAACTTCTTCTACAGCTACAGTGTCAACAACTTCTTCAGTAGTTTCAGCAGCTTTAGGAGCACATGCTACGAATACAGCAGCAACAGCAAAGAACAAAATTACTTTTTTCATTTTTTAAAACCTTTAAAAATTTAACGTATAGTTTGCAATTCAAAATCGATGCAAAATTACATCATTTTTTGATACCACAAAAACTTTTCAACGTTTTTTTTTACTTTTTTTAAAAATAATTCTCCTGGAAAAATATCATACTGATTATCAAGCTATTGACCATTCGAAAAAGCGGTTGCATACAGGTAGCGTTTGATACTTTTTTTCGGAGTTTTCTCAAATTCGTTTGGATAAAGCTTAATTTTTGCCACCGACTCGTAAGAAGCGACAATATTATTAAGTGCAAGGCGGTTTTCTTCCATCACTTTTTCGAGTTGGGCCTGATCGAGTTTTTCCATATCCACAGCTTCGTAATCCGGATAAACAAGCGCGTACAACCGTCCCTGATTTTCGATCACCAGACTTTCCATTACAAATGGCATATTATTGAGTTTAGCTTCAATTTCTTCCGGATAGATATTCTGACCACTGGCTCCGAGAATCATCGATTTACTACGTCCCCTTATAAAAACATTTCCATCGGCATCCACCATTCCCAGGTCTCCGGTATGCAACCAGCCTTCCTTGTCGAAAATTGAATCGGTAGCTTCCTGATTTTTGTAGTAACCATCCATCACATTTTCGCCCCGAACACAAATTTCACCAATACCGGTAATGGAATCTGCATCCTGTATCTTCACTTCCATCACAGGAATGACTTTTCCTGAAGATTTAGGAATAAACTGATCGGCAGGTGAAAAGCTAATCAGCGGAGCACATTCGGTCATACCATAGCCCACTGTATAGGGGAACTTAATTTTTTGCAGAAAATCTTCCACTTCAGCATTCAGGGGAGCACCGCCACAAACCAGCTGCATAAATTCTCCACCAAAGGCATTAATAAGGCGCTTCCGAATGGTATTCAGAATGGTTTGATCGAGGAAGGGAATGCGCAATACCCAACGTATAGTGGGCTTGGCAATCATTGGCTGAATCTGCTTCTTATAGATTTTTTCAATTATGAGGGGTACCAGGAAAATCACGTGTGGCCTAACCTGAGAGAAAGCGCCCAGCAAAATTTTCGGAGAAGGTGTTTTACCTATGAAATGAATGTGGCAGCCGAGACAGGTGGCCGACAGAAATTCGAACGCACAACCATAGGAATGCGCCAGTGGCAGGAAAGATATCATACGGTAGCCTTCCTTGATTATACCCGTACCAATGGCAAAAGTGATGTTTCCGGCAAGTGCATTTCCACTGGTCATCACCCCTTTGCTAAAACCGGTTGTACCCGAAGTATAATTGTACGACACCAGTTCTTTGTTATCCTTATCGATATACCGAACATGGTCGCGGAAAAAACCATGCGGAAATTTGGCTTTAAAAAGCGAATTGATAAAATCATGTTTTAACTGCGATTCATCAAAGGGAGGCAGCAGCTCGTTGCCTTCAGCATCGGTGCGACGAACATAGGTAAGCAAATTGAAATTTGTAAGCGAAAATACGGCTTCCACTGTAGTCAGCTTTTCTTCTTCAAGGTTTTCCCAGTTCGAATCGCTGGCAAAAAGCAAGCGTGCTTCGGAGTGATTGGTGATGTGATGCACATCGTTGGCATTAAAATCCTGAAGAATGGGAACTATGATAGCTCCGTAGGTAACTGTTCCAATATAAGCGATAGCCCAGTTGGCATTGTTACGGCCAATCAGCGCAATTCGATCGCCCTTTTTAATCTGGCATTGCTCAAAAAGCAAATGCAATTTGGCGACTTTACTGGCTACATCAGCATAGGTAAGCGTTACATCTTCTCCATAATTACTATAAGCAGGAAGATCCCAGTATTTACGAAATGCATCTTCGAAAAGACGAATAAAATTTTGTTCAATCATGGTAGCAAGTGTGAAGTTGGAAAATATTTAATTATCGCCACAAAAATAACATAATTTTAATCAACTCAAAAAAAACAACTAGTTTAACGAAAATGTGTATCTTTGCAGGTCTTTTAAAATCTCTCAAAACAATGAATATATCGTATAACTGGCTCAAACAGTACATCAATGTGGACATCCCGGCTGTTGAACTTGGGAAAGTATTGACATCCATCGGCTTAGAGGTAGGAAGTGTGGAAGAAGTTCAAACGATAAAGGGTGGACTGGAAGGAATTGTTATTGGTGAAGTTCTTGAATGCGTTGCACATGAAAATTCGGATCACCTGCATGTTACGAAGGTAAATCTGGGAACAGGTGAACCGGTTCAAATTGTATGTGGTGCACCAAATGTGGCTGCCGGACAAAAAGTTGTGGTTGCTACTGTAGGCACTCAATTATACAACGGAGAGGAAAGCTTCACCATCAAACGATCCAAAATACGGGGTGTGGAATCAATGGGAATGATTTGCGCTGAAGATGAAATTGGCATCGGAACCAGTCACGATGGGATTATTGTTTTGCCAGACACAGCTCAGCCCGGCATGACCGCCAGTGAATACTATAATATTAAAAGTGATTACCTGATTGAAGTCGATATCACTCCCAACCGCGTGGATGCAGCATCGCATTTTGGTGTTGCCCGCGACCTTGCGGCTTATTTCGCATTGGTTGACCCATCCGTACAACTTTCCAAACCTTCTGTAGATGCCTTCAAGGTGCAGAATCAATCGCTGACAATTCCTGTAAGCATTGAAAACCAGAACGCATGTCCACGTTATTCGGCAGTAACCATTTCGAATGTAACGGTAGCTGAATCTCCCGATTGGTTAAAAAACGCTTTGTCCACCATCGGACTACGCCCTATCAACAATATAGTGGACTGTACCAATTACGTTTTACACGAAATGGGACAACCCCTACATGCATTCGATGCTGATAAGATAGGCGGTCGACAGGTGCGGGTTCGTACCATGCCTGAAGGAACACCTTTTACAACCCTGGATGGCATCGACCGCAAATTAAGTGAATCCGATCTGATGATTTGTGATGCGAATCATCCCATGTGTATTGGAGGTGTATTCGGCGGCCTGACCTCGGGAGTTACCGAAGCCACCAAGGCAGTTTTTCTCGAAAGTGCCTATTTTAATCCGGTAAGCATCCGCAAAACCGCCCGCCGACACGGATTAAATACCGATGCATCCTTCCGTTTTGAGCGCGGATGCGATCCTTCCAATACTCTATACATTCTGAAACGATGTGCATTGCTTATACAGGAAGTGGCTGGTGGCGAGATTTCCAGCGAGATTATTGATGTTTATCCTTCAGAAATTAAGCCAAAAGAAGTTGAAATCAGCATCCAAAAAATTCATTCTCTGATTGGTAAAAAACTGGAACGTCAGGTTATTGAAACCATTCTGAAAGCACTGGAAATGGAAATACTGAGCAGTGATGAAAATGGCTATACACTTCGCATCCCGCTGTATCGCGTTGATGTTGAACGCGATGTGGACGTTATTGAAGATATCCTGCGCATTTACGGATACAATAATATTGAAATTGGCGACAAACTGCTTTCCAACCTGAGCTTCGTTAACAAACCCGACAGTCACAAACTTCAGCAACTCATTTCAGAGCAATTAACTGCACAGGGATTCAATGAAATTCTGAATAACTCGCTAACCAAAGGAGCTTATTATGAAGGACTTCAGCAGTATCCGGCTGAACAGAATGTAAAAATCATCAATGCACTGAGTAACGATCTAAATGTGATGCGCCAAACTCTGCTGTTTGGCGGACTCGAAAGCATCGCTTACAATATCAATCGAAAAAACGATGATTTGAAGCTGTACGAGTTTGGAAGCTGTTATTCTTTCCGTTCGGATACGAAAAAAGAAGAAGATGCACTGGCTGCTTACTATGAAGACTTCCGTCTTGGTATTTGGTTAACAGGTGATAAACATGCTCAATCGTGGGCAACGCCGGTTCAGAAAACTTCGGTTTACGAACTGAAGGCCTATGTAGAAAATATCTTACGTCGTACAGGAATACAGATAGCAACTGTTCAGCAGAAAGAAGAAAAAAGCGATTTGTTTTCACAGGCTATGAGCATAAATACCCGTTCAGGAAAGCCGCTGGCAGTGTATGGAATTGTCAATCCCGGAATAGCTGCACGAATTGATGTGGATCAACCCGTTTATTTTGCTGAAATATACTGGGTTGCGCTACTTCGTGAACTGCGAAAACAAACTGTTCGCTATTCCGAAATTCCCCGTTTCCCGGCGGTACGTCGCGACCTGGCATTGTTGCTTGATAAGCAGATAACCTTTGCACAGCTCGAAAAGATTGCGTTCGACACCGAAAAGAAGCTGCTCAAATCGGTAAGTCTGTTCGATGTATATGAAGGAAAAAACCTGGAAACTGGCAAAAAATCCTATGCTATCAGTTTTATCCTGCAGGATGAAACGAAGACCCTAACTGATTCTCAGATTGATGCAATTATGAAGAAGTTACTTTCTAACTTCGAAAACCAGCTGGGAGCAAAATTACGCTAGAATGAACAAGAAAGAGTACAATCAAAAGTCGTTGCACACTCCACTACCGATAGCTGATCCCTACGGGGCGCTCAGCATTCCGGTGTATAATGCATTGGCGTATGAGTATGAATCTGCAGAAGCCATGGAACTTGCCTTCACAGGTCGTAGCAATGGCTATGTGTACTCCCGAATTTCCAATCCAACCGTCGTTTTTTTCGAAGAACGGGTAAAAGCTATCACTGGAGCCCACAGTGTTACAGCACTAAATTCCGGAATGGCAGCCATCAGCAATACATTGCTGACACTAGCAAAAGCCGGTTCCAATATAGTTACTACCCGCCATCTTTTTGGCAACACCTACTCCCTTCTGGCTTCAACATTGTCCGAATTTGGTGTGGAAACCCGTTTTATTGATCTTACTGATACTTCGGCCCTGGAGACATCAATGGATGAAAATACCGTAGCCGTTTTTCTTGAAATTATTTCGAATCCTCAGATGGAGGTTGTCGATATCCGGCAACTGGCAACCCGTGCACATAACCGTGGAATACCGGTTGTGGCCGATACCACCCTTATCCCGTTTTGTGCCTTCGATGCAGCCAGTCATGGAATCGATATTGACGTGGTTTCCAGCACCAAGTATATATCCGGAGGAGCAACCAGTCTGGGAGGAATCATTCTTGACTATGGCAGGTTTGACTGGCATCAATCGCCCAAATTATCCAAACTGGCTGAGGAGCAGGGCAACAATGCCTTCACCTTCCGGCTGAAAAAAGAAATACACCGTAACCTGGGTTCGTATATGACCCCACAAGTGGCCTATTTGCAGGCTTTAGGACTGGAAACCATGGAGTTGCGGTATCGGCAATCCTCTGCGACAGCTGCAGCACTGGCC
>JANJXE010000164.1 GCA_024709185.1 Paludibacter sp. | reverse complement strand
GCCAGTTCAAAGTTAAAAGGAACTCCGAATACAGAAATCAAGCTGAAAGTGAAGCGCTATGGGCAGAAAAAGCCAATTGTAAAAACTTTTCAACGCGAAAAAATTCTAATACATCCTATTGCCTACTCCGAGATTGTAGCACCGGGTATTGCGTATATTCTTCTAAGCGATTTCACTGAAAATGCAGCCATTGAACTCAAAAACACGCTTCGTGAGATGACCACACGCCAGGGTGTTCATTCATTGATTCTCGACCTGCGTAACAACGGTGGAGGCCTGATCGACGAAGCAGTGAAGATTATGGGATTTTTCGTTCCCAAGGGAACTGAGATTGTGAGCACCCGTGGAAAAAGTGCACAATCATCGTACTCCTACAAAACCACTGTAGAGCCTGCTTTTCCGGATATGAAGATAACAATGTTGGTAAACAGCGCCTCGGCATCAGCTTCCGAAATTCTGGCAGGAGCTTTACAGGACCTCGATCGCGGAGTGGTAATTGGTGAAAGGACATTTGGCAAGGGTTTGGTACAAAATATCCGTCCCGTGAGTTACGGCGGGCATGTGAAAATTACGACTGCAAAATATTATATTCCCAGTGGCAGATGTATTCAGGCCATTGACTATGCTCAGCGCGATGAAGAAGGACGCATCACCAAGGTACCCGACAGCCTTACGAATACTTTTCGCACACAAATGGGTCGTATTGTAAAAGATGGAGGAGGTATTATTCCCGACTCAATCACCAGCGACAAGCGGACAATCAACATTGCCTATTACATTTTTGCTCAGAATTTATACTTCGACTTCGCCACACGTTTTGCTGCGGACAGAGCCACAATTGCACCTGCAAAATCGTTTAAGTTAACCGATCAGGATTTTGACGATTTCGCCCGCTTTCTCGACGAAGTGAAATTCAGCTACACGCCCCAAACCAAGAAATATTTTGATGATTTGTATAATTTTGCCAAATTCGAAGGCCTCGACAAAGAAGCTGCTACCGAGTTTGAAGCTTTAAAAGCGAAGTTACTTCCTGACACAAAAGTAAAATTATACGAACACCGCAGCGAAATTGAAGAACTCTTGAGTGCTGAAATTATCAAACGATATTACTACCAAAAAGGCGTCATTGAATTCTCGCTGCAGAATGACACTGACCTGCAGGCAGCCCTTCAGATTCTTACCAATAAAGATAGTTACACTCATTTTTTTAAACAGTAAATCCGACAACAGTGAAAACAGCTCACCGGATTTATCATTTTATTCGGCATCAAATCTCGGCCTTTCATTCAGGCGGACATGGAGTACATTCACCTTACCTGTTCGATTTTATACAGAATGTAATCAGCGAAAAGCTTCCCTATTACTGTTACGAGTCGATTGAACGGTTCCGCAAAGTGCTGCTGGAAGATAGTCGCAGCGTCAATATTACCGATTGGGGAACTGGAAATAACCGTCAGACAACCATCGCATCTATTGCTTCCACAGCGCTTAAACCTACACGTCAGGGACAATTGTTATTTCGCATCTGTGAACACTATTCGTATAAAAAGGTACTTGAACTGGGCACTTCATTGGGCATTACAACTCTTTACCTGGCTTCTGCCGACAAAACGATCAGCTGTGTTTCAGTGGAAGGTTGTCCGGTTTTAGCTTCAGAAGCCAAAGAACTTCACCAGTTAGCAGGAGCGTTGAACATTCGTATCAAGACGTTGAACCTCGATACACATCTGACAGGAGTTATAGAAGAAGCAGGCATGCAGGATCTGATTTTTATCGACGCAAACCACACGTATGAAGCACTTACAAAATATTTCAGTCAGTGTGTAAACTTTATTCACACCAATTCCATTATAGTTGTCGACGATCCGTACTGGTCGGAAGGAATGACCCGGGCATGGCATGAAATCAAAAGGCATGAAAAAGTGACAGCCACCATCGACCTTTTCCATATGGGAATCGTTTTTTTTAATCCTGCATTAGCTCAACGACATTACAGGATTCGATATTAAAATATAAACTTATGAAAATATACACCAAAACAGGAGACGACGGACACACCGGGTTGATTGGCGGCACCAGGGTGTGGAAAAACAATCCCCGTATTGAAGCATATGGAACCATTGATGAGTTAAATGCGTTTACCGGCAATCTTTGTGTGCAGGATATTCCTGACGAGGTTCAACATTTCTTGAAAAAAATTCAGTTTCAATTGTTTACATTGGGTTCAAACCTGGCAACCGACCTGGAGGCAACAGCGCTTAAAGCAGCATCGGTTGTTTCAGAAGATGATATCTTACAGCTGGAAAAAGAGATCGACCGCATGGATACTGTTCTGCCTCCCCTCCATCATTTTGTACTTCCGGGAGGTACAGCTGCAGGAGCATCGGCACATATTTGCCGCACAATAACCCGCAGGGCCGAACGTCGTGTGCTCGATTTACAGGCATCGGGCATGGTCGTAGAGCCTCTTATAGTGAAATACCTGAATCGTCTTTCCGACTACTTCTTTACACTATCCCGTTATGTGGTTGTAAATAAAGGAGTTGAAGAATTTTTCTGGAAACACGATAAATAATCAAAATATTTTCTATTTTTGCAGACCATTAGAGAAATGTTAAATCCCGGATTATCAAATTAGTATTGAATATGTATTGGACACTAGAACTAGCCTCAAAGATTGAAGATGCTCCCTGGCCTGCAACCAAGGACGAGCTGATTGATTACGCCATTCGTTCGGGAGCCCCGCTGGAAGTAATTGAAAACCTGCAGGAAATTGAAGACGAGGGAGAAATCTACGAAACGATAGAAGACATCTGGCCTGACTATCCCAGCAAGGAAGATTTCTTTTTTAATGAAGAAGAATACTGATTTTTTCTATCTCAGACAATTTTCAGGGTATTTTTCAGTTAAAATAACAGACAGGCACAGCTATGCACCGTCATAACTGTGCCCGGTTTTTTGAGAGCTACCCATGAAAAGAAACTTAATTTTCATCTCCATATTGCTATTTACCCGTCTTACACTGGTTGCTCAATTCGATGGCCAGGTGAGTCAGTACATGCTAAATGCTCCGGGCTTCAATCCGGCAGCAATAGGTCGGGAGGGTATGCTTGATGTTACGGGACAGCACCGGCTGCAATGGATAGGAATGCCCAACGGGGGAACCACTACCTGGTTCAATCTGCATACTCCTTTAAAAATCGGTGACGACAAACACCGTGTCGGGATACGTTTCGGCAACGACAGGGTGGGCTTGTTTACCAATCAGGGATTTCACCTCCAATACGCCTACCGTTTAAAAGTGGGTAAAGGAAATTTACAATTAGGCATTCAGCCAGGATTTCTGAGTGTGGGTTTCAGTGGCGACAGCGTACGTATGCCTTCCAATCCAACCAGCGAGTACCACGACACCGGAGCCGATCCGGCCATTCCTACTTCAGCTCTTCAGGGACTGGGCTTCGATCTGGGAGCAGGAGCCTGGTACACTCAGGGCAATTTATATGCAGGTATTTCACTTTCTCATTTTAATGCACCCGTGATTACCTGGAGCGATACTCAGGATTTTGCTCCGGCATCTACCTTGTATTTTACAGGAGGATACGAAAAAGCCTTACGTAATCCCTTGTATGTGCTTAAACCATCTGTACTTGTACAAACCGATTTTACCACATTGATGGCTGAACTATCGCTTCTCGGATATTATAAACGGCAGTATTGGGGCGGTATTTCTTATCGCATAGGGAATGCTGTGGTAGTGATGGCAGGGCTCACCGTAGCCAACGGACTGGCCATTGGATACTCCTTCGACATCCCTGCTTCGCCCATTATTCGTGCAACCTGGGGCTCTCATGAAGTGATGCTTTCGTACCAGCTGGATGTAAATACCGGTGGTGGAGGTCGACGGAAAAACTACAAAAATGTACGAATACTTTAACGGATATAGACTAAAATACGCATTTCGACGTTTTTAAAGAAAAAATTGATTGTATGAACAAATTTTTTGTTGTAATTACATTCCTTCTGGCACTGTATTCCTGTAATCGTCCTGTTGGTGAAGTTACCACGCGGGCTAACTCATCAAAAGCAGGTTTTTCAGATCCTAAGCCCTACGGAATGCAGCTAATCAAGAAAGGTACTTTTATGATGGGGACCCATCATTCCAATAGTCTTTTTGCAGGACGCGATGCTGCACGGCAAGTGACCGTCGAATCGTTTTACATGGATGAATCCGAAATAACCAACGACCAGTACCGTCAGTTTGTGCTTTGGGTGCGCGACTCTATCGCATACCGTGAGCTTATAGCTGCCGGACGTACCGAATACGAAATCGACGACCCCGATAGTGACTCCATCCGCATTCGCTGGTCGCAGCGTATCCGCTGGAACGACCGCAACGAAGACGTGCAGGAAGCATTATCCACTCTGTACTATCAGGGAAACGACGACTTGGGAACACGCCAGCTGAACGCTGCACGGATGATTTACCGCTACCGAGTGTTTAATTTCGAACAGGCTGCACTGCCCCGTAATCAGTTTAATTACCGCACCAATTCGTATCCGGAAGGAGCTTATGTGGAGATTGACACTGCCTTTTTCAACGAACAGGGACATATCGTCAATCAGACTATCCGCCGTAAACTTACCTCGCGAAAAGACTTTTATTCAACGAAAATTATTAATGTATATCCCGATACCCTCACCTGGATCAACGACCTACGTTTTTCATTCAACGATCCGCGGATGAAAATGTATTTCAGCAACCCTCAGTATTCCGATTACCCGGTAGTAGGTGTAAGCTGGGAACAGGCCGAGGCTTTTTGCCACTGGCGCACGATGATGTACAATAACTCTCACAAAATTAAGGGTGAACCTTTCCGTTTACCTACTGAAGCCGAGTGGGAGTTTGCAGCCAAAGGACGTGAACGCAATGCCACCTATCCCTGGAAAGGCAATTCCTTATTCGATGAAAAGAAAAACTGCTACCTTGCCAATTTTAAGCAGGCCCGGGGAAACTACGTAACCGATGCAGGAGTAACCACTAAACCAGTGAAATCCTATAAAACAGTAGTAAATGCGAATGGTTTGTTCGATATGGCCGGTAATGTAGCCGAGTGGACTTCAACAGCTTACTTTAGCACTTCTGAGAGTGTCAGCTCCGATCTTAATCCGGCTTTCGGATACAATGCCAAAGCCGACGATCCGACACACATGAAACGGAAAGTGGTTAAAGGAGGTTCGTGGAAAGATATACCATATTATTTACAAAGTGGTGCCCGCACCTACGAATATCAGTTTGAAAGCCGTCCCTACATAGGATTCCGCTGCGTGCGTTCCTACAGGGGTGATGTAAAATAACGCAAATGAAACAATCATGGTAGAAAGATTAAAACGATTAGGATCAGTTCAGATACCTGTCAGAGAAAGAATATTTAATGCCGGATATGGTTTGGGCGCTTCGGTGGTAATTCTGGGAGCCCTGTTTAAATTGCTGCATTGGGACTATGCCAACGAAATGCTGATGATAGGTATGTTTACTGAAGCCATCATTTTCGCAGTGAGCGCGTTCGAGAAACCATTTAAGACCTACGAATGGGACCGCATTTTTGATTTTGAAACCGGAAAAATTGATTTAAAACTGGATGGTTTGGCTAACTCCGGCAACGGTGCTACTCCTGCTGCTCCAGCATCGTATCCAACTCAGGCTGCAACAGGAGCTGAGAGTGCGATGGCTCCCCTTCGTCAAATCGATGGTTTGAGCGATGCCGATGTGGATCGATTGAGCAAGAGCATCCAGCAACTGGCCAAAACAGCTGAACAGTTACAAACAATTGCTGCTTTCTCGCTGGAGACAGAACGGTTCTCAGAGAGCATTCAGCATATCTCACAAAATACAGCCCGCTATGCCGAAAGCCAGGAATCGTTAGTAGAAGCTACCGGTAAGCTTCAGCAGATTTACGAACGCATTGGTGAAGATACAGAAAAAATTGAAGTGAATACCCAGGAATACCGCAACAAGGTGGAACGTATCAACAGCAACCTGGCAGGCATGAATTCAATTTATGAAATTCAACTGAAGGATATTCATGCACAGTCGGTACATTTCCACAATCAGACTGAGATTTCAAAAAAGATGACTGATGAGATGCGATTGGTAACCGGAGAAATAGGAAAGCTGAAAAATGTGTCCGACGATTTCTCTCTGGCCACTGAAAAACTGAAACACAACGCCAACGAACTGGCCGATAATATTGCCAAATTGAATCAGATTTATGGTAACATGTTAAATGCCATGAATTAACTTCAAGCAACCTGCACAATGAGTGGAACCAAGAATGCTCCGGAAACCCCGAGGCAAAAGATGATCGGAATGATGTACCTGGTGCTGACAGCTATGCTGGCACTGAACGTCTCCAGCGAAATCCTGAACGGATTTAAGCTGG
>JANJXE010000141.1 GCA_024709185.1 Paludibacter sp. | reverse complement strand
CTACCAATGCATACTCTACATTGGCTACCCACATGTAGTTAAGCGTTCCGCGATCGAGGTAATTAATGATGGTGATTATCATGATTAAACCAATGACCCACCAACGTAATCCTTTAATTTTCATTTTTTTACTTGTTTAATGAACAGTTACCTGAAACTTATTTCGTTCACAGGATTGATTCCGGCAAAATGCAGTATTACTTATTTAGAAATTCGGCACGAACGGGACTGAACACGTCAATCAGCACTCCCGACTCCAGACAAACTGCTCCATGGGGTGCATCGGGTTCAATATAAAATCCATCGCCTTCTACCAGAATCTTTTTCTCACCATTAATCATCACTTCAAATTTTCCGCTTACCACATAGGTAGCCTGCGAATGGTAATGTTCGTGTACGTAACCAATGGCTCCATTTTCAAATTTCACCTTAACGAGCATAAGTTGCCCGTCGTAACCCATTATCTGGCGCGATAATCCTTCACCTACTACTTCCCAGGGAAGTTCACTACCTACGTTGAAATTTGCACTTCTTGTCTTCATACTGTTTATTTTTGAGTTATTAATTGTAAAAGATAATTTCCTTTTAAACTATAGTTGATGCCGTTGTATACAAATTGCCGTTGAGTCGCCGTTGCTGAAGGGTTATTAACGACGGCATACAACAGTTTTTTCCCCACCTGAGTACTAAGTTCCACCACCGTCATTGTATCGTTATCGACTACCTTACGAAGCGATTTCAGGTTGCTTTTGTAGCCTACGGTTACCTCTTTCGAGATATCATACAACCCATGAGGTTCAATAACAGATACAAAGGTATGCCGGGCGGGACGATACTGCCGAAGCATTACAGCCGTTTCATTCCTGAGATTGAAATCCGGGTCATTTGCTCCCACTCTCGTCAGCATCAGCTCTGTTGAATCGTTGGTGAGCGTAGTCAGGGTGTAAAAGCGATTGCCTTTCACCCACGAAAACTGTACAAAAGGCTGATTGGTCTTACCCCGTGCCTCGAGCCATAAATGCTGATAGCCCTGCTGTGTACCCAGGGGTTTAAGCTGAGTAGTATTTTTGATGTAGTCGAATCCTGCCGATACCAGATGTCCCTGGTAATAAAAGGGCAAATCAGCTGTTTGAGCATCGGTTTTAACCCTGAAAATATCAATTAAAACAGGAAATTCGAATGCCGCATGCCGAAGCATCGAGATGGTCCGGTGCAATCTACTTCCGGGATAGGCATTTTTTTCTATGGCCGATACAAGCTGTACCTGATCAGAACCGAAATCAGCATATAGAATTTCGGGATGAAACTGTGAAGAAACATCTATCTTCGCATTAAAATGACTTTGTTCGTTCAAGGTAACGGTGTTGTGTGCAATGGTTTGCATCGCCCATGAATAATTCTCACGGGTATAGTGACCGCCGTACTTGGGCTCGATATTCAGAAAACGGGCCGCACCATAATCGCTCAGGATGGGAGCACCATTATCGTGAAGCGTAATACTCAGTTTATCGTAATGTCCGTGCGATAATCCATGCGATGTTGCTTTAAACGTGAGGCAGGATGCATCGGGTGAATTTCCACTCCTTATTATAGCAATACCACCTTCTGTACCCTCTTTACCATCGCGCATCAGCAGCGATTTGTAACTGTAAAAGGGCTTATTTTTTTCCTTGTAGAATGCTTTTGCGGTCGCAATTCCTGCATCAGAAATCACAAAATCGCCCTGACGGTTGACAATATCGAACAGCGCATTATTGGAGGGATTATTTTTAAACGCTATGTTGACAGCATAAACAATTTCCTGCGTTTTAAACGTTTTAGTCAGGGCATCGTTGAGGTAAAAAATCTCACCATTGTACGAACTTTGCAGCAGCATATCCACAGCTTTCAATAAAATACTATCCCTGTAGGCAAAAATCTTCAACTCTGGTTGTTTATTTTCAATAACCTGAGCAAAAGTCATAAACGGCCAAATAGCATAGCGCTGATAATAGGGACCTTCTGTAAAATAGCCATCGGGAGAAAACAGAAAATCGAGCTGACGGATAAATCCGGTGTTTCGATCTTTTTTGGATCCATACAAAGCCATATCCGTCAGGTTTTTATCGCCCATCACATAACCAATCATACCAACAGCTGCTGTAGCCCAGGTACCATGGTTGTGCATCTTATTGAAAACCTTGTAATTTTCAGGATTTCCATTGGCAATAAATTCGGCCATGGGATAAAACAAGTTCGATTCGATGTGCTTGCGATAGATTTCGGGAATAAAGTCGTACACACAGTCATATGCCATTGACGTATGTACCAGCCATACTGCTTCGTTCAGAGCCTGCCAGAAGAGTTTACCTGGAGTTGATGATTTAACAGCCGGATGTAGTCCCAGTGTAGGATACAAATCAGCATAAGCCATAAGCATTTTACTCACAAACTGAGCGTATCGTTTATCTCCGGATACCTGATAAATAATACCTGCAGCATTCATCTCATAGTAATTCTTCTTGTGCTTTTCGTGCGTGTAACCGCCTCCACCATCAAGCGGTTGTGGGAGCACAATGGTCGATGCGAGCGCTTCGTCGGCAATCTTTTTCAGGTCGGCATACGACTTATCAAATGCAGGATACTTACCCAGCGATGTACGGATTTCTTTCACACCTTTCGGGGTTAAAAATAAGCCCGGGTGCATTGATGCCTGCACGAAACCAGTCATTAGTACGAAAAGTGCAAAAAGTTTGCTTTTCATGGAAATTAAGTTATAAATTTTACAATTGGTTGACCAATTAATGAAAACAAAGATAAAACTTTAAATTGGTTGACCAATGACAGTTAAACATTTTTAAAGTATTATTTTCTGAGTGCAATTATCGCCATCTGCCGAATGAAAACTTACCAGATACAATCCTCTGTCCATCTGCTTTTCAAGCGTATCATTGGCAGCAATACTGAACGATTTCACCATCGATCCGGCCACCGAATGAATGGTAACCTGACCGTCGAGTTTACTTTTGAAGGATAAAAGACCCTTAATACCATTCACCTGCAAAAGTTCATCGTCTGAATATTGATATTTCACAGAAGTGGTTTTATTAAAAAAATCAGCACCAACCGTTGTTTTAGAAGGCATTACCAGTTTGACAGCGCCAGATATTTCGCTGGCACCGGGAAGTTTAGCTAAAGCGCTTCGCTCCCGTCCCCGAATATCAACGGTTACCATTGCGTGCTCGGTGGTAGTGTAATTGATCAATGCCGAACCTGATTGCGGTTCCATAATTGGAATTAACGTTTCGGACTGTTGCATCAGCGGATTTTGACCGGTCACCACTTCCTGTTCGTTTAATGTGATATTTGTAAATCGCCCCATGTTCATCAGGTTATTTTTCCATGTAATATCCATATCAGAACTTTGCTGAGCAAGCACTACATTGGTATTGGATGAATTGGTATTATACACCTGATTGTGAGCGATGACAGTGCCAACCGGTGGCATCGTATAGGTGCTGGAACCATTGTAGTTGATACAAAACGCTTGATAACAATTTACAAAGGTATTAAAAACCACTACCGCATTTTTCACCTGAAAGTAATCGTTGAGTACAGAATTCAGTTTACCACGAACGATACACAATCCCGCCCGGAAATTGGTTCCGCGAAGGTTTTCAAAGTAGTTATTGTACACTTTATGATCTTCTCCGATAATTCGTACTCCTCCGGAATTCGACACCCCATTTCCAATAAAATAATTACCGGCAACCGTACAATCGTTTCCATGGCGCAGCGTTAACATACCAACGCATTCAAAAAACACATTATTGGAGTAGATATTACCACAGGATTTATTCGAAATAATCTCAATTTCGCCATTACACTTATCGAAAAAGTTGTTACGGACTAAACAGTTAGCATATTGCATCGAGGTGTTACTATCGCCGATACGGATAATTTCCTGACCATTCAGCTCACTTCCATTACTGTCGAGATTGGCAATTCTATATCCGAAATAATTATTTTCAATGATATGTTCGGGAACAATCCCGGCAGTAAGCCAGACAACCAGCAAGGTTCCCGAATTGGTTTTGTTTTCAAACGAACAATTATCGACCCGGTTGTTTTTGCCATACAACGATACCCACTTACTATCCACCGTATTCAATGCCGGATTATAATTTACAATGGCACAATTGGTTAATCGGCAATTTTCAGCCAGGTTCGACGACGAAGTTCTGAAATCGACCACTGCTGAGCCACTGAGTGTACCATCTTTAAAATATATACCGTTTACTTCGACATAGCGTCCTGAAATTGCAACCCGCGACGAGCCATTGAAAACGACCTCACCCGGTGTTTCAGCCATTACTACAATAGGCTGCGTTGCGGTTCCAAAAGCACGCAACGAAACAGACTGATTAGTCCAGGTTCCATTTTTAAGAATGATGGTATCGCCCGCTGACCAACTTCCCGAATTAATAGCAGAAGCAGTGGTAACAACCACCCGACGAGCCAAAACAGGTTGAATAACAGACAACAAAAGCAACAGGGGAACAAGAATGCACCTCATGAAAATAAGTTTATAAGCGGAGATGCCCGATGCATCTCCGTTGAATGAAAAATTTTAAATGATTATCGTATCTGAATCTTGGCTGACGAGACAGTTCCCTGAGTATCGGTAAAGCGAGCGATATACAAGCCATTCTTCAGGTTCGTAGTGTAGTTGCCATCCACCGGAGCAGATATCAACTCTGTTCCGGATAATGAATACACCTTCAACTGACCAACAGCATTG
>JANJXE010000123.1 GCA_024709185.1 Paludibacter sp. | reverse complement strand
CTGCACTGGCAGAAGGTATGGCCGGAAAGGAGTTCTTCAACAGGGTATCGCTGGAACCCAATACCATCAATCAAAGCAATTTATCCATTAAACCCACCCTCCCCGACCGGGAGTTTATTACTTCAGTTGCATCACGTAACTCGGCCAATGCTGTTATTTCATTAAACCAGATTGTAGTGGCAAGTGTTCAGGGAGAAGTGTATAGTGAAGAAACGAATTCCTTCATTTCATATATTGAAGCAATTTACGAAACACACTGGAGTACTCATTTTCCGGATAAAAACAAAGTACAAACATTTTCGGCCCGAGACACAGTTTTCTGGGAGTCGGAAGCTTATTCCAGGCAACGTGCCTCACAGGGCCTGCCCGATCGTTATAATGCTCTCATCGATGGAGCATTGATTACCGGACAGAGAAACCTGAACAGGTTTATCCCCTGGTGGGATAAAGTTGATCGTTATTTGTTCAACTCATCCTCAAAAAGTATAAAGCCCGGGATGGAAGCCTTCTACCGGAAAAAATGGAAAGAAGCTACAGATGCATGGAGTAATGCGCTGGCATATGGAAAGAATGAATCGATGAATGGCAGGCTGGCTCATAATCTGGCTGTTGCCTGGGAAATTCAGGGCAACCTTCAACAAGCGAAGTCCTTTTCCGATAAGGCGTTGGAATATTTCATGTCGAGTTTCGTCATTTCCTACGATCAGTTTATGTTGGTAGTAGGCTACAACGAAGAATTAGAAAAACGAATAAAAGAAGTAGAAACTGTAAATCAACAATTAGGAGAGTAATCATAAAGCTACAAACTATGCTAACCAACAACGACTTAAAAATACTGGAAAAGAAAGGAATATCGAAAGAAAAAATCAACACACAGCTTCATTCATTTGAAACAGGTTTTCCTTTTCTTGATATCATCAGTCCGGCTACACCCGACCAGGGTTTACTGCAACCCGGGCATGAAACTATTTGTGCCTATCTCGAACGCTGGGATCAGTACCTCAAGGGAAGTGCTTCCATCGTAAAATTTGTACCGGCATCAGGAGCTGCCAGTCGCATGTTTAAGGATTTGTTTGAATTTCTTTCAGGTGATTCGGAGCATCCTGTAAAGCCGGCCGAACTTCAGTTTTTTGAACACATCAATCAGTTTGCCTTTTATACCTTGCTAAACGAAGTTTGCCTTGAAAAAACCGGTAGCAATATTCCTGCTTTGATTGAAGCAAAGAAATTCAAGACTATCGTGGATTTACTCCTGAATAAAGACGGGTTGAATTACGGTGCGTTACCAAAAGGCTTGCTTCAATTTCACACGTATGGAGATAAGAGCCGAACGCCCTTTGAGGAACATCTTTCGGAAGGGGCACTGTATGCAATGAACAACAGCGGCGAGGTAAACATTCACTTTACTGTATCCACCGAACACCGACAGCTTTTCGAGCAGCACCTGATCGAAGTGAAAGCAGAGTATGAAAAGATACTCAATGCTCATCTTCACATCAGCTTTTCGGAACAAAAACCATCTACCGATACCATTGCAGCCGATGAAAAAAATCAACCATTCCGGGAAGACGGACAGCTGGTATTTCGTCCGGGAGGACATGGAGCACTGATTGAGAACCTCAACGACCTGGATGCCGATATCATATTCATCAAAAATATTGACAATGTAGTTCCTGATGCCCGAAAGAATCCAACTGTAATTTACAAAAAGATGCTTGCCGGAATACTCGTCGAACTGCAGGAAAAAAGCTTCGCCTTTCTTCGCGAAATGGAAGAGGGTCGTTTGGCAGAGGAACGGCTTTGGGAAATTGCAGATTTCTGTGAACAAGAGCTGAACAATATCCATCCGGGGATTTCGGAAATGGATAGTCTGACCTTGCAGGAGTACCTGTACACCAAGCTGAATCGTCCGATGCGGGTTTGTGGAATGGTTCCCAATACCGGTGAACCGGGGGGAGGTCCGTTCTTAACTGTAAATGCCGACGGAACTGTCTCTCCGCAGATTCTCGAAAGTTCTCAAATTGCACTTGACAATCCGGTGGAGAAAGAAAAAATGATGCGTTCCACCCATTTCAATCCGGTAGATTTGGTTTGTGCTGTTCGAAATCACAAAGGTGAAAAATACGATTTACTACAGTATGTGGATCACAACACCGGCTTTATTTCGTTGAAGTCGAAAGGTGGAAAAGAGTTAAAAGCATTGGAATTGCCGGGATTGTGGAATGGCTCCATGTCGGACTGGAACACCATTTTCGTTGAAGTACCCATTGAAACCTTTAATCCTGTAAAAACAGTAAACGATTTACTACGACAGGAACACCAGTTTTAATGATAAATGATTAATGGGTGGTATTGTATATTCGATTTACATTTAATCAGTTTTGTAACCGTACAAGATTCTTTAAAAGTGTTTCATCACTTAATAGCACCCATTAATCATTTATCATTAAACATTATTCATTCATGTTGTGGAACACATTCTGCACATCTTCGTCGTCTTCGATTTTATCGAGTAGCTTCTGAACCTGTGCTTTTTGCTCCTCGTTGAGCTCCTTCATATCATTGGGTATACGCTCAAACTCAGCGGAATGAATTTCATAACTATTTTCTTCCAGGTGTTTTTGAATGGAAGAATAGGATTGGAACTCACCATACAGTATTATGCCGTCTTCATCCTCTACCAATTCGTCTACCCCGTAATCAATCAGCTCCAGCTCCAGGTCTTCGAGCGAAACACCTTCTTTAGGTGAAATCTTAAACACACATTTGTGATCGAAAAGGAATTGAAGGGAGCCGGTTGTTCCCAGTGAACCACCATAGCGGTTAAAATAACTGCGGATATTGGCTACAGTGCGCGTTGGATTGTCGGTCGCAGTTTCCACTACAATGGCAATGCCATTGGGACCGTATCCCTCGTAAACCATTTCCTTGTAATCGGCTTCATCTTTCGAAGTTGCCTTTTTAATTGCCCTTTCAACATTTTCCTTGGGCATATTTTCTTTCTTCGATTGCTGAATGAGTACGCGCAGACGAGGATTCGTTTCAGGATCCGCACCACTTTCGCGAGCTGCAATCGTAATTTGTTTTCCAAGCTTGGTAAACACCCGGGCCATATTACCCCAGCGTTTCATCTTGGTCGCTTTTCGGTATTCAAACGCTCTTCCCATAAATATTTTGATTAAAAAAAGGGGTTGAAAGATCAACACCCTTTTTAGTTATGTACAAGGTTTCGCTTAGGCGTTTTTTGCTTTGAGCACGATAGCCTGGAATGCTTCAGGATGATTCATTGCTAGATCGGCCAACACTTTACGGTTCATTTCGATACCCGATTTGTGAAGAGCACCCATCAGCTTCGAATACGACATACCTTCCAGACGGGCAGCAGCATTGATACGCTGAATCCACAATGCACGGAAGTTACGTTTTTTATTCTTACGATCGCGGTAAGCATACTGCAGACCTTTTTCCCAGGTATTTTTTGCAACGGTCCAAACATTGCGACGGCCTCCGAAATAACCCCGGGTGAGGCTTAAAATTCTTTTTCTTCTTTTACGTGAAGCAACGTGATTTACTGATCTTGGCATAAAAAAATGATTTGTGAATGTCAGCGCTCCTGAAAGGGAAACTTAAAGCTGAATGCATTCTGTTTTAATACTTAGAGTAATTGATGTAATTAAAAGTTCAACTGATGATCAGATGCAAAGCATGTGACGTACATTCTTTTCGTCAACCTTAGCCACCAGGCCTGTTTGAGTCAGATTACGTTTTTGCTTTGTAGTCTTCTTGGTCAGAATGTGACTTTTAAATGCATGTTTTCTCTTGATCTTTCCTGTTCCGGTAAGGGCGAACCTCTTTTTGGCACCGGAGTTAGTTTTCATTTTCGGCATTTCTGTTATTTTAATTGTTTGTTTGTATTATCTGTCCCTCAACGGGAGAGTTTTTTATTTTGTCTTTTTAGGCGACAGGGTAATAATCATACGCTTACCTTCCAGTTGAGGTAACTGATCGGGCTTACCCAAATCCTCCAGTTCCTGTGCAAAACGGGCAAGAAGGGTTTCTCCCTGACTTTTGAACAAGATGGAACGACCTTTGAAAAACACATACGCCTTAACTTTGTGTCCTTCTTTGAGAAATTCCTGAGCATGCTTCAACTTAAAATTGAAATCGTGATCATCGGTCTGCGGACCAAAACGAATCTCTTTCACTACAATTTTTGTAGAGTTTGCTTTCCGTTCTTTTTCACGTTTCTTTTGTTGGTATAGAAACTTCTGATAATCAATTACTTTACAAACAGGAGGCACGGCACTTGGTGAAATTTCTACCAAATCCAATTCCAGATTGTCTGCAATTCTCATGGCTTCATCGATAGAGTAAACGCCTATTTCGACATTTTCTCCAACCAACCGGACTTCTTTAACACCCTTAATTTTCTCGTTTATACGATGGGGCATCTCTCTTTCCGGCGCTTTACGCTGTCTGATAATCAATTGTTTAGCTATTGCTTGTTTCCTCCTAATTTAAGTTTATAATTCAAGAATTTGTTCTCTCATTTTCAGCCCGCAAATATACACAATTATTTTTAATTATTAAATAGATACTGGGATATTTTGATGTAACGACTCTTTTTTCTTACATTTGCTCCTACTTAATAAACAATGAATATGAATACAATACCTCAACGACTTCAGATTTTACGAAATGAAATGCGAAAAGCAGGTGTGGCTGCCTGTATTATACCGGGTACTGATCCGCACGCCAGTGAATATATTGCCGATTTCTGGAAAGAACGGGAATGGATCAGTGGATTCGATGGTTCGGCGGGTACAGCAGTGGTCACTACCTGTGAAGCTGGCCTGTGGACCGATTCACGGTATTTTCTACAGGGCAGCGAACAGCTTAAGGGGACAGGCTTTGAGTTGATGAAAATGGGGTTGCCCGAAACACCCGACATGCTCAGCTGGCTGGCACAGGTGCTCAAACCCGGTGAAAAAGTAGCAGTGAACCCTCAGATGTTTTCGCTTAATGCTTTTGCTTCGATGGAAAAGGAACTTACTATGAACGGATTGCAGCTTGTTTCAGCAGATTTGATGGCAACAGCATGGACCGACCGTTTTCCCCTGCCCTTCGACCCGTTTTTTGTATTTAGTGCCGAAAAGGCCGGACGTAGCTGTAAAGAGAAGATCCAACTGGTTCGTTCTGAAATGCAGAAAGCACATGCCGACGTATTTGTGATGAGCGCCCTCGACGATATAGCCTGGCTGTTCAACATCCGCGGACGCGATGTGGCGTATAATCCGGTGGTAATTGCCTACGCGTTAATCGACACAAAAAATACTATACTCTATATTGATGAAGTGAAACTGACTCCCGAAACTTCAGCTTATCTGGCAGGCGAACAGGTAATTGTAAAACCGTATCTGTCGATATTTGAAGATCTGAAAAACATTGGCTTGCAAAACAAAGTACTGGTCGACGGAGCTAAACTTAATCAGTCACTGTTTGAAGCTATTCCGAAAAACTGCACGAAAATTAATCAGATGTCGCCGGTATTTAAACTGAAAGCAATTAAAAACGATGTGGAACTGGAAGGTATCCGCAAAGCAATGCTGAAAGACGGTGTGGCACTGACTCGTTTTATGATGTGGTTGGAAAACAACATAAACAGCGGAGAACTGTCGGAAGTAAGTATTGCGGCCAAACTGGCTCAATTCAGAGCTCAACAAGGTGACTTCTTTGGCGAAAGTTTTGGTACCATTGCCGGTTTTGCAGGGCATGGTGCTATTGTTCACTATCGTGCTGATGAAACTTCAGATTCAAAACTGACTCCGGATAATATTCTATTGCTCGACTCAGGAGGACAATACCTGCAGGGCACAACCGATATTACCCGTACCCTCACTCTGGGAAAAACCACTTCTCAACAAAAAACAGATAATACATTAGTTTTAAAGGGACATATAGGTATTGCAACTGCAAAATTTCCCGTCGGAACGCGTGGTTCACAGCTCGACATTCTTGCACGCAAAGCCATGTGGGATCTGGGAATTAATTACGGTCATGGTACGGGACACGGCATTGGCCATTTCCTGAATGTGCACGAAGGTCCGCAAAACATCCGAATGGATGAAAACCCAACGA
>JANJXE010000121.1 GCA_024709185.1 Paludibacter sp. | reverse complement strand
TTGTTCCATACAAATACCTGCGACTGGTTTCTTACTTTCTACTGCTGATGTCTCTGTTTACATTGGTGTTGGTTCTTGTAATCGGAAAATCGGAAAACGATGCTACACGATGGTTGGAAATCGGAGGCTTT
The DNA here is from genome assembly GCA_024709185.1 of Paludibacter sp. Taxonomy (GTDB): domain Bacteria; phylum Bacteroidota; class Bacteroidia; order Bacteroidales; family Paludibacteraceae; genus Paludibacter. The sequence continues at coordinate 9,332 of JANJXE010000121.1, read as the reverse complement.
CAGTTTCAACCTTCCGAATTAGGCAAACTCTCGCTAATCATTGTGGCAGCCGACCTGATTGCACGCATGAAGATATCGGAAGCCAACGAGAAAAGGTATTTCCCGGTTTTAGCAATAGCAATGCTGGCGGTATGCGGACTTATTCTCCCTGAAAACTTCTCCACGGCTATTATACTGATGGGTGTTATTTTTTTGATGATGGTTATCGGAAGTGTTTCCTGGACAAGGATTTTAAAACTCGGTGGAGGACTTATGGCGGCTGCAACCCTGGCGGTTATGCTGGTTTTACTCGTTCCTCAGGAAAAGATGCCAAAAGCTTTCGACCGGGCCTATACCTGGGTGGGTCGTATTGAGCGCTTTATGTACGAAGAGGATGTGCCTGAAGAGAAATATGTGATCAATGACGAGAACCTGCAGGTTCAGCACGGTCGTATCGCTATTGCCCGCGGTGGACTGATTGGTGTTTTTCCCGGTAACAGTGTGCAGCGCGATTTCCTTCCGCAGGCCTATTCCGATTTTATCTATGCCATAATTGTGGAAGAGATGGGCTTGATAGGCGGTGTTTTCGTCATCCTGCTGTATATGATTTTGCTGTATCGTGCCGGACGTATCGCTACCAAAAGTGCAACGGTGTTTCCGGCTATTGTAATGATTGGTCTTTCACTGATGATTGTTTTTCAGGCATTTATAAGCATGGCGGTGGCCACCAGTCTCGGTCCGGTAACCGGTCAGCCACTCCCCATGATCAGTCGTGGAGGTACGGCCATTCTCATTACCAGCATTTATTTTGGAATTATGTTTGGCATCACCCGTCAGATTAAAGAAGAAACCGATAAACCCGTTAAGAATGAAGAAGAATCCTAACGCAAAACAGCCTGCCCGCATCATCATCAGCGGTGGCGGCACAGGTGGACATATTTTCCCGGCCATTAGTATTGCAAATGCGCTGCGCGAACAACTTCCCGATGCAGATATTCTGTTTGTGGGAGCCCTTGGCCGTATGGAGATGGAACGAGTGCCTCAGGCAGGGTACCGCATTGAAGGCCTGCCGGTGCGGGGCTTCGATCGCAAAAATCTCCTGAAAAACATTCCGGTGCTGATCGATTTAGTGCGCAGCATGCTCAAAGCCCGCAAGCTTATTCGTACTTTTCGACCTGAAGTAGCAATCGGGGTGGGCGGCTATGCCAGCGGTCCGATACTGAAAGCTGCAGCAGCTAAGGGTATTCCTACAGTGTTGCAGGAACAAAACTCCTATGCGGGAGTTACCAATAAGCTTCTGGCGCAAAAAGCAACATTAATTTGTGTGGCCTACGACGGCATGGAACGCTTTTTCCCCGTCGACAAACTGGTAAAGACCGGGAATCCGGTGCGCAGCGATCTCTTAAAGATTAATCCCAAGGCCCCTGAAGCCTATGAATTTTTCGGGTTAAGTGCTTCTAAACCGACATTGCTTATTATAGGAGGAAGTCTGGGAGCCCGAACCATCAACCAAAGTGTAATGGCTCATCTTGAAGCCCTGAAGGTTTCAGGTGTGCAGGTCATTTGGCAAACCGGTAAATTTTATATCGAAGATGCCCGTACAGCAGCGGCTAAGGTAAACAATCCCCTCCTGATAGTAACCGATTTTATTGCACGAATGGATTATGCCTTTGCAGTGGCCGATTTGGTAATTTCGCGGGCTGGTGCAGGTACTATTTCTGAGCTTTGTTTATTGGCAAAGCCGGTTATTTTAGTACCTTCGCCCAATGTTGCCGAGGACCATCAGACTAAAAATGCACTGGCTTTGGTGGAAAAAGAGGCGGCTGTGCTGGTAAAGGATGCACAGGCGAGGGAGGAATTGATACCCAGGGCCCTTGAACTGATGCCGCAGGTTGATAAGCTTAAAAAGCTGAGTGAAAATATACTATTGCTGGCCGAAGAAAATAGTGCCGGTAGAATAGCTTTACAGGTGATGAAAATATTAAAGCGATGAGTGTACAATCAATGGAAAATTTTACCCGGTATTACTTTCTGGGTATTGGTGGAATAGGGATGAGCGCCATTGCCCGCTACTACAAGGTGCAGGGCTTCGATGTGGCGGGCTACGACCGTACCTCCACACGTCTGACTGCCGATTTGCAGACGGAAGGCATTGAAGTATGCTATACCATGGGCGTTTCGTCGATTCCTGCCCGTTTTACTGATAAAACAAAAACGCTGGTGATACTGACTCCTGCGATTCCAGAGGATCACCCGCAGCTGGTTTATTTCAGGGAAAAGAATTTCCGTGTAATGAAGCGGGCCGAGGTGCTCGGTTATATCACCCGCCAAAATAAGGGAATTTGCATTGCAGGAACACATGGTAAAACCTCAACTTCAACCATTACAGCACACTTGCTGTACCAGTCGAAGGTTGATTGTAATGCTTTTCTGGGTGGTATCTCTAATAATTACAATACCAATCTGTTGCTGTCGAAGGAAAGTAATCTGGTGGTGATTGAGGCCGACGAATACGATCGTTCGTTCCATCATCTGACACCTTACATGGCTGTGATTACCTCAGCCGATGCCGACCACCTCGATATATACCATACCCACGATGCAGTAAAGGAAAGCTACGAACATTTTGCTTCCCTGGTTCGTCCCGGTGGTGCCATCATTGTACGCAAGGGAATCGATTTACATCCGGTGTTGCAAAAGGGAGTGAAAGCCTACACCTATTCGATGGATGAAGGAGGCGATTTTCATGCTGCGAATATCCGTATTAAACCTGGTGAAATCCGCTTCGATTTTGTAACACCTACCGAGCGAATTGCTGATGTGCGGCTGGGTGTTCCTGTAAAAATCAACGTGGAAAACAGTGTGGCTGCTATGGCTCTGGCCTGGCTTAACGGGGTTACTTCCGACGAACTTCGGACTGGTCTTTCGTCTTTTTCGGGGGTGTACCGTCGGTTTAATATCATTTATAAATCACCTTCCCTGGTGTATATCGACGATTATGCACACCATCCCAGCGAATTGTCTGCAGGTATCTCCTCCATTCGTGAAATGTATCCGGGTCGGAAAATTACAGGTATTTTTCAACCTCACCTCTACACCCGTACCCGAGACTTTGCCGACGATTTTGCGAAGGTGTTATCAACGCTCGACGAGCTGATCCTGCTCGATATTTATCCTGCGCGTGAACTACCGATTGAAGGGGTTGATTCGCAAATGCTGCTCGACAGGGTAAGTGGTATTAAAAAAGAACTTTGCAGGAAGGAAGAGCTGATTCCATTGCTCACTAACCGCGAAGGGATGGAAGTGGTGGTAACCTTTGGTGCCGGTGATATCGATGCGCTGGTTCCGGATATAAAACAACTTTTTAAAAAGAGAAAACTTTAAAAACAAGGATCAGGATGAAGTTTAAGAAGCTGGCCGGAATTGTTGTAGTGTCATTGCTCGTAAGCGCAGCGATGGCCTATACTGTGTTTGCCCTGCTGGCTTTTCGCCCGGTGGAGGAACAGCGCAAATGCAACGATCTTATTGTGTCGATTCAGGCGGATGTTCCTTTGCTAAATGAGGATGAAGTGCATATTATGTTACGGGAGCGGGAGTTGCATCCCATCGGGGTGCTGCTGTCGGACCTGCATACCAGCCGGATAGAAGAATTGTTGCGGGCCCATCCTTATGTTAAAAAAGTGCGGTGTTACCACGATCCCGAAGGAAAGGCTTTCCTCGATCTGGAGTTGCGTACACCACGGTTTCTGGTAATGGGTAACGCTAATTTCTATGTGGATGACGAACGCCATCAGTTGCCTTCCAAGCCCGGGGTGATGGCCTATGTGCCGGTGGTTACAGGAAGGGTAACCCGTACGATGCTAAACAATGAATTATACGATTTGGTAACCTATCTGGCCGATCACGAATTCTGGAATGCCCAGGTGCAGCAGATTCACGTTCGCGATGATCAGCGGATAGAACTGGTGCCCCGTGTGGGAGATGCGATTATTCTGCTGGGTGAAGCTGAAGGTTATCGGGAAAAGCTTGATCGTCTGATGGTATTGTACAGGAAAGCCTTCAATGTAATGGGGTGGAACAGTTATCAGTTACTCGATCTACAGTTCGAAAATCAGATTGTGGCAACCAAAAAGAAAGCAACGAAGCTATGAATTTAAGGAAGAAAAAATACAATGCAATGGAAGGAAAACAACTGGTAGCACTCGATTTTGCTGGCACAGGTATCCGGGCTATTGCTGCCGAAGTTACCGACGACGATACCATCCGAATTTTGTCGCACGAGCATCGTAAGGTGGATGGTATTAAAAACGGAATCATCGGGCAGCCCTCGGGCACAGCATTTAATGTTGCCGCAGTGTTGAAGGAGCTACAAAACAGTGCGGGCCTGCGCAACCCGATTCATTATCTTTCGGCTGCTGTGGGTGGGCGGGGAATGAAAATTATACCCTTTACCGTGGAGCGTACGTTTCGTAAACGCCAGCTTATAACACCGGAGCTCATCGACGAAATGGCCCATGCGTGTGAACAGGAATATAAACAATCGGGTTCGCTGGTATACGATGTGATTCCACTTAGGTATATTGTGGATGGCCACGAGATGGAAAAGCCGGAAGATCAGAAAGCTTCAGGTATCGTGGGTGAATATCATCTTGTAGTGGGTAATGAGCAGATTAAGAGTCAGTTGCAGAAATGCATGGAGCGTATCTACAATGCTGAGATCGATTATATGCCCTTGTCGGCCGAAGCTTTCTCGCTGGCAGTGACTTCTCAGGAAGAGCGGGAAGAGGGCTGCGCTGTTATCAATTTCGGGGATAGTTCTACATCGCTGGCAATTTTCAACGACTCCATCCTTCAGCATTTAATGGTAGTGCCACTGGGTGGACAACATATAACCCGGGATATAGAAGAAACCGGAATTTCCCCCGAATCGGCCGAAAAACTCAAGTGCCTCAAGGGGGTCTGTATGCAGCAGCTTATCGAACGGCCGGTGAATATAAAAATCAGTAACCGAACGCCGGGTGAACCTCCGGTAGTGCTTACCGACCGCTTTGTGGCCCTGATTATCGAAGCCAGGCTGGATGAAATGATGGAGCCCATTTTTGCAGAACTTAAGCAGCGACAGCTGGAGTTACCTCATGGAATTGTGATTACAGGCGGCGGCTCGAAGCTCGGTAAGTTGAAGGAATACCTCGAACTACGCACCGGACTGTATGTTCGGCATGGCGATCATTCGCATCTCTTATCACCCGACGGCGATCCCAGGTATAAGAATCCTGAATTTTCACAGCTCGTTGGAACCATCCTCCTGGCAGCTTCTTACCGGCGCGAAGAACAACAACAATCGCCTGCCGTAAAAGAAAGCAGTCAGGCTAAAAAAAAATCGGGCCGTGGCAAATCCATCGGCGATTCCATCACCCAGGGCATCTTCCGATTCTTTGAAGACGACACGAATTTACAAGAAGCTGACGAACCTAAGGAACAAGTTTAATGTAATTATACTAGATTTTTTTGACGAAACTAAAGACCAGAAAATATGACAGAATACATGACAGACGATATGTTGCCCATCGAATTACCACTGATTGATCCATCGATCATCAAAGTAATCGGAGTCGGAGGTGGTGGTGGCAATGCGGTGAACCACATGTACAAACAAGGTATTCGCGATGTGACCTTTGTAGTATGTAATACCGATAATCAGGCATTGAAAACTTCGCCGGTTCCGGTGAAGATACAACTGGGTTTAGGTCTGGGTGCAGGCGGACAACCTGAAGTTGCGAAGAAAGCTGCTGAAGAAAGTATTGAGAACATCCAGAAGGTTCTGCGTGAAAATACGAAGATGGTGTTTATCACAGCGGGTATGGGTGGTGGAACCGGTACAGGTGCCTCACCGGTAGTAGCTCAGGCTGCACATGAACTGGGTATCCTCACGGTAGGCATCGTAACCATACCCTTTGCTTTCGAAGGTGCACATAAAATTCGTCAGGCCCTGCAGGGAGTTGCCGAGCTCAGTGAGCATGTGGATGCTTTACTGGTGATAAACAACCAAAAGCTTACCGAGATTTATGCCGACCTCGAATTGTCGAACGCTTTTGCCAAGGCCGACGATGTGCTGACCAATGCTGCCCGCGGTATTGCAGAAATCATCACTGTTCCGGGTTACATCAACACCGACTTCGCCGATGTATATACCATCCTCAGCAAAGGAAATGTGGCAATTATGAATACCGGTTATGCAAGTGGTGAAAAGCGTATTACCAATGCTATCAAAGATGCCCTGAATTCGCCTTTATTGAATACCAACGATGTTAGTGGTGCCAGCAAAGTATTACTCAATCTTTATTGCTCTTCTCAACATCAGATTCGTATGGAAGAAGTGAAGGAGATCAACGACTTTATGGCTACCATTGGCGATGATATACAGGTTATTTGGGGTGCTACCTTCGACGATAGTCTGGGTGAGGATGTGAAAATTACTCTGATTGCTACGGGATATGATGTGTCGGACATTCCCGGTATGCCTGCAACAGCTTCTAAAAAGCAAAAACAGGAAACGCCACGTCCATCGGTAACCCTTGATTTCGAAAGTGGTATCGAAGAAGTTGCACCACTGGTAGAGTCGACCCCCGATCCGCTGAGCAATGCCATGCGTACCTACTATCCCGAAAATGGTGCTAAACAAAACGAACCAGTGTTCGAAGACTGGCAAAATACAGCAGACGAGCTGTCGATAGTAGCTGAGGAAGAAGAGTTTGAGACGATTAGTCTGGACGAAATGGAAAACGAAGATGTACTAAAAAAGGCCGAGGAAATCCCGGCCTGGAAAAGAAGACTGTTAGGTAAACGGTAACATTCCGGCTAAAGCAAAGTACATGACTCCTGCACTTTGCTTTAGCCGAAAAATAGTTGAAGTTAATCCCGGCGTCCCAATAAAATCATCACATAATAAATTAGGGTTGCCAATGAACCAAGGGCAGCCACCACATAGGTGTATGCGGCACTTTTTAATGCATCCTTTGCTGGCTCGTGGGTCGAATAATTGGTAATCCCAGCCGAATTGAGCCAGGCAAGAGCACGGGTGCTGGCGTTGATTTCAACCGGCAGTGTGATGAAACTGAAGAGGGTAGTAGTTGCGAACAACACTACACCAATGGTCAGAATCTGTGGGAAGGTTTGAATCATCAGAATACCAGCCAGTAATACCCATTGTACCCAACTTGATGCAAAGCTCACCACTGGAACCAGTTTTGAACGCATGGTAAGTGGCGCATATGCTGTGGCATGCTGCACGGCATGACCGCATTCATGTGCCGCAACTGCAGCAGCTGCCACACTGTTCGAATGATACACACCCTCGCTCAGATTTACTGTTTTGGTAAGAGGATTGTAGTGGTCGGTAAGTTGCCCGGGAGTGCTAATCACCTGTACATCAAAAATCCCGTGGTCGTTGAGCATGCGTACGGCCACTTCACGTCCTGTCATCCCGTTGGGGATAGGAATTTTTGAATATTTGGTGAATTTCGATTTTAAATTCATTTGTATCAACCAGCTTGCAAGAGCTGTGACACCAAAAATTATCCAGATCATTTTGTTTACTATTAAATTACGTATTAAGTTACGGCGCCAAATATATCAAATTTTCTGCCATTCGACAATTTGTCAGTCAGGTCTTTAATGAAATTTGTGAAATGAGGGGCTTTTATCAGAGTTTAATGAGGCACCAGCAAACGCTTTACAGTCATATGGTTTAGTAATAGTTTTGCAGATGAAACAGGTTTGTCAGTCCTTTGTGTTGAAAAGCAGGGAACTGTCACCATAACTCAGAAACCGAAAGCCGTGATCAAGAGCATGTTGGTAGATTTTTTTCCAGTCTTCGCCCACGAATGCGGATACCAGCAACAGCAAGGTACTTTTAGGTTGATGAAAATTGGTGAACATTCCTTCGATAATTCTGAATTGAAATCCCGGACGAATCATGATTTGAGTCTGCGCCTGCAAACTTGTCAGGTGATTGCGGTCTAGGTGGTCGATAATGGCCTGAAGTGCTTCCCTTGTGCTGAGTTCAGTAGTTTGCTCGTCGGAGAATTCACTCTCGTTTTCTGCATCCAACCGAATCACCTTTTTGAAATCGTCGACATCTGGTGTTGTAAATCCATGGTGATGAATATTCTCGTAGGGCTCCCATTGTTCAACCATAATACTTTCAGCGGCTGTGCCATTGTGCAGTTGCACGCCGATATAGTACAGACTTTCGAGTGTACGCACCGAGGTGGTTCCTACTGCGATAATGCTTCCTTCGTGTGCCAGGAGTCGCTGCAAGGTACTTTTGCGCACCGAAATCACTTCTGCATGCATCTGATGATCGGCAATATCGTCGGCTTTTACAGGTTGAAAGGTGCCGGCTCCCACATGTAAAGTAAGCTCTTCAGTTTCAATATTTTTCCGTTTCAGGTCGTTGAGCACGGCATCCGTAAAATGTAAACCCGCAGTGGGGGCTGCCACCGAACCTTTAATTTTTGAATACACCGTTTGGTAGGTAGTGTGGTCGTTTTCTTCGGTTTCGCGGTTGAGGTAGGGGGGTATCGGAAGTTCGCCACAGGCATCCAGAATATCGGCAAAGCAGAGTTCCGGATTATCCCATTCAAAATGTATAATCGGTGATTTTTTACGATTTGATTCGTTTTCGGGCATCCTCGTTGCTGTTAAGGTCACCCTGTGCCCATCGACTTCAAAACTACGGATCAACTTCCCTTCCTTCCACTTTTTAAGATTTCCAATCATACATTCCCAGCTGCACGAACCGGTCGATCCCAGTGAGAGCGCATAATCAGAGGGGTGTGAAGGTTCCAGACAAAAAACCTCGATGCGCGCTCCGGTAGATTTTTGAAATACCATACGTGCCTGAATCACACGGGTGTTGTTATACACCAGAAGACTATTTTCAGGAAGATATTCTACGGCATTGCGAAAAATATTTTCTTCGATGCGACCTTCCCGATACACCATCAAGCGAGAAGCATCGCGCTGGTTAAGCGGGTAGCGGGCAATGCGTTCGTCGGGCAGGGGATAGTCGTATTCAGCAATCCGAATCGGGGGTATGTTGGTAAGTTTTCTCACGTGTTTCGGGAAAATTGTCGTATTTTTGCACAAAAGTACGAAAAATCTACAGAATGGAAGAGGCAGGTTTCGGCAACTAATCAAAAAGTGAAAAATGAAAAAAGGCGATACAGTTCGATTTGTAAATGCAGTGGGCGGGGGTGTTATTTCCCGTTTTGATGAGAAAAAGGGATTGGTCTATGTGGAAGATGAAGATGGATTCGAGATACCGGTTCTGGCCCGTGAGTGTGTGGTAG
>JANJXE010000101.1 GCA_024709185.1 Paludibacter sp. | reverse complement strand
CGGTCATAAAATAATTATAAGTTGAATTTTAGACATCACTTTTTTAACTCTTCAACATTCTCAGCTATTAGCTTATTAAGATCGTCAATTTGCTTGAAACGCATCGAAAAGAATCTGAATTTTCTAAGATAGAAAAGCAGTTCCTTTTCAAGTCGACGTCGCTCCTTTGAAACGTAGTTCTTCATTTTATTATGTTTTGGTTTAGGTGATGCAAATATAATAAACTTTTGTTTATTAATAAGCCAAACACAACGATTTCTAATTAACTCTGTCTATATCCCTATAGATTTTTCTGATAAAACCTTACCCGTTCTCTCCGCGTTTAGCTTATACAACATAAAAAATTGTATAAACATTAAAATAAAAAATCATGAAATTTGAATTACCTGCATTACCCTACGAAACAGGCGCTCTGGAACCTGTAATTGGCAAACAAACAGTTGAACTGCACCACGGTAAGCATTTCCAGGCTTACATCACCAACCTCAATAACCTGGTTCCGGGAACAAAATACGAAAACATGGACCTTATCAGTATTGTAAAAGACAGTGATGGTCCGATTTTCAACAATGCCGGACAGGCTCTGAACCACGAAATTTACTTCAGTTCGTTTTCGCCCAATGGAGGTGGTGAACCGGTTGGTAAATTGGGCGAAGCAATAAACGCTCAGTTTGGTGATTTCGAAAACTTTAAAAAAGAATTTAATGCTGCTGCCGTATCGGTATTTGGTTCAGGATGGGCATGGCTGGCCAGCGACGCCGATGGCAAACTGGTTATCACCAAAGAACCTAACGGAAGCAATCCGGTGGTTAAAGGTCTGAAACCGCTGCTCGGATTCGACGTGTGGGAACATGCCTACTACCTGGATTACCAAAACCGTCGTCCCGATCACGTGAATGCATTGTGGAATATCATCGACTGGAAAGCTGTTGACAGCCGCTATTGATACTTAACAATCACTATATATACCCAAGAGGGTGTGGCTCCTGTAGTCACACCCTCTTTTTTATGCTTTACAACATAAACTTCAAACTCTATCGCAGAGATGGAATTCAAAAGTATTTCGATATATTTGCCGGACTATCATAAACAGATAATCCCATGAAAACATACCGCAGTATTAAACGCATTGTAAATGGCATGCACGCTATCGATGGAGCTGGTGTTCACCTGGTACGACTGGTTGGTCATAATGATGTACGCGACTTCGACCCCTTTCTGTTGTTCGATGCCTTCGACGCTACCGATCCGGCCACGTATATGAAAGGATTTCCCTGGCATCCTCACCGTGGAATTGAGACAGTAACCTACCTTATCGAAGGTGAAATAGAACATGGCGACAATCTGGGAAACCGCGATGTGATTGCTGCGGGCGATTGTCAGTGGATGACCGGCGGTTCGGGAATTATTCATCAGGAAATGCCCCGAAAGGCCAAACGACTGTTGGGCGGACAACTATGGATCAATCTTCCTGCCAAACACAAAATGACGGCGCCACAGTACAAACCTATTGTGAAAGCGCAAATTCCTGTTATTGAGGAAGAAAAGGCAACTGTGCGCGTACTTACCGGCCAGTATAAAGCAACTCCCGGAGCCACGCAGGGCGATTTTGTGAAAGCCACATATCTCGATATCACCGTGAAGCCCGATACCGAATGGGAAATGGATACCGATCCTGCACATACCCTTTTCATTTATGTGTTGGATGGAAAAGCGGTCTTCGGTCACGATTATCCACGTGGCATTTCGGCTCGCAACGTAGCCCTTTTTGCCGAAGGCGATGCCCTGAAAGTCCGTACAGCTGAACATACAGTTCGTTTTTTACTGATTTCCGGAAAACCACTTCGAGAACCGGTTGCCTGGGGTGGCCCTATTGTGATGAATACCCGCGAAGAACTCGAACAGGCCTTTGATGAACTCGACAAGGGGACATTTATCCGCAAAACTTAACATATATCAAAAAAATACCGCAAACCCAACGGAAAAAGTTATCTTTGTGGGCTAAAATCAGAAAGATAATACAACGTTGCAATGAAGTTTATAAAAGTAAACCTGGTGTTTTTTGTGCTGTTCGCAGCTACCCTTTCGCTGAATGCCCAAAAGCTGTTTCTGGAAGCCGGATACCTCAACCCTCACCGTTCGGGAGCTGTTTCCCGGGAGGATTATTTTGATGCAGGCCGAGTGGGCGTCCTTGCCGAATACGCACTGAAATACAACTTTGGGATTCAAACAGGCGCTTTACTCAATGTGGGTTATGCTCACAAAGTGCAACGCTACGGATTAACCAGCGGTTCCGATAGTGTAATTTACAAAACCTTTAATGTGGGAATCGATATTCCCGCGCGAATTGTATACAACCAGAAACTCTTCTGGGGTATCAGCATGTTTGCCTTTGCCGGTCCGAATATTCAAATCGGGCTTTTCCAACCTCAGACAACTGAAGCTTCATTAAGCACTAACTGGCAACAACTTACCGGCATCACGTCGGGCACCCGCGATTTGTACAGTTACGACCAGGGAGTTCGCCGCATCAACTTTCAACTGGGTTTGGGCGGTGGTTTCCAGTGGAAGAAATACATCCTGAAGGGTGGTTACGACTGGGGCATCAACGGCCTGGATAAAACCGGAGCTGATCGCATGCTGCAACGCAACTGGTACACCTCTTTTGTTTATCAGCTTAAATAACTTCTGCTATGGATTTGTACGACCTCTTTCTGCAATATCCTGATGTGATTACCGACAGCCGTAACTGCCGGCCCGATTCACTGTTTTTTGCCCTCAAAGGCGATCGTTTCAATGCGAATGAATTTGCAGCCAGTGCAC
>JANJXE010000086.1 GCA_024709185.1 Paludibacter sp. | reverse complement strand
GTTTTAATGATAAATCCAATATTTTCAAACGGATTATAACCTGAAACCAGAAAACTGCTTTCAGAATAAATAAATACAGATTCGTATGTAACAGGCATCAGTTCTAAACCATAGTCATTTAGTGATCTCAGGTGTATACTGAATGGGGCGACATTCATCCAGTTTTGTCCGCCATCTTCGGACCGTATGATGCAATTGCGATTTCCAACAGCAACCACCACATTCGCATTGAAGGCTTTAATATCAAACATTGTAGTGCCTAAATTAGGAATATTCGGAGTTAATTTTTTCCAGTTAGCACCACCGTCTGTAGTTTTAAGAAATGTACTGTCGCTACCTGTTGCATATCCCACGAGAGCATCCACAAAGTCAAATGCCTGTACCCTGATACCCGGAAATTCTGAAAGTAGTGTCCAGCTGTTTCCCCCGTTTATGCTTTTAAAGAAAGTGCCTTTTGTAGGGGCACTGGGGATATATCCTGAAATGAGAATGGTTTGAGCATTTAGATACTGAATCCGATTTAAAGTATACCCCGAACCGGTGCTTAACTGAGTCCAGCTATCGCCACCATCGGATGTTTTTAAAATTACATCGCCGACACCAACTGCGATGCCGTTTTTGTCGTCAACAAAATCAACTGCAAACAGAGCATTGGTTTTCCCGGAAGAGACAATCTGTTCATTATTGCCTGAAATTTTCAGGATTGTACCCAAACTGCCCACTAGGATTCGTGTTGAATCATTAATCACAGCAGCATCGAAGTAAATATGAGAAGTTGTTCGTGGATGATATTTCCAGTGGTTTTTTAATTGAGGAAAAGCCTGCAGGTCAACTCGCTGATTGAACCTTGCGACTTTGTCGGGTCCGGCGCTAACGAAACATTGGGCACGACTTGTGCCTGTTGAGTAAGCAAATGTGAACAGGATGTAAAAAAACAGATGGCGTACAGCACAGGTAAAAAAGTCCCTGCCGAAGTGTGATGTTTTCATGGTTTATCGGATTAATTGACTACTCAATAAAATTTCGCAACAAAGGTAAATGTTTTTTTTGAATAAATATTGAAATTTATCGACATTTATTAACTTTATCAACTACAATTTAATCCATGATATGGCTGTTTTTATCTGTGAGGCTCTTCCTCGTAATCAGTAGGATTTACCCACCCGGTTTTGTTTTTTATACTTTTATCTCCTTTCATGTACTTTTCATACAAATTATGATAAAGCACATTAAAGAAAGGATAGTGGTCGAACACATCTCCATTGTCGGTTAGTCGGGGATCATTCTGGCTTTTCAGCTCATCGAAAAGAATCTTTTTCATTTTTTCCCTGCGTTCGTTGTAGGATGGTTGATCTGCCAGATTTATCATACAATGACGATCGACATTGATGTGATACAAATGCTCCTGAGGAAGTTTTCCGAAATTCAGTTTCCAATACTGACTGTCGATGCCTTGCCGGCGGAGGTTTAGAATGTTGGATTTTGTAGGTGAGCCGTCGGTATTCAGGTAACCTGTTTCGGGATTTCCGGCCGGCCAAAGCTCAGGCTTAAAATGAAAACTGTACAGGAAACCATCCATGATGATGGAACGTATTGGGTATCCCTGGTTTGCTGGTCTGCCTGCATCGTGCCGCTCCTGACCTAAAATTGTATAGCTTCGGTCGTGTTTCTCCTGGTTTTTAAATACATCCATCAGACTTTTGCCCGGACTTGGCTCCATTCCTGTTTCCTTCCATTTCAATCCGGCAGCTTCAATAATAGTAGGTGCTATATCCACAAAATTCACATACGCCTCTTCCGTCCTGCCTTTTTCTTTAATCCCTTTTGGCCACATCACCGCAAAGGGCATGTGGTTCGAACTTTCGTACTGTAAGCCTTTGTTTCTGGGGAATGGCATCCCGTTGTCGGATGTCACGATAATGATGGTGTTGTCCAACTCTCCCCGTTTGGCCAGCATCTTAATCATTTTGTCCAATTGCTTGTCGAGGTATTCAATCTCAAATGCATAATCGAGCATATCCATTCTCACTGTATCGTTGTCGGGCCAATAGGAGGGTAGGTTGTCGATGTCAGACATTTTCATGCCACCGATACCAGCTCCTGTTCCGTATTCGTAAGGGCGATGAGGTTCATGGCAACCAAACCAAAACGACCAGGGATTCCCGTCTTTGTTGCTGTTTAAAAAAGTCTCGAAATTAGCTGCATAATCAACGTTGGCAATTTGTTTTGAAGGCGGGGTGGTTCGAATAGCGTTATACTTTTTTCCTGTTAGCTCCCGGACTTTTCCGTTCACTATTCCGGCATTGCCCGGCGCCCAGCCTTTGCCGGTGTAGCCAACCCTGTAGTTGTTGTTACCCAACACCTCCATAAAAGTGGTGTATTTAGCTGAAGGCCAGATGGAAATATGGTTCCCTATCTCTTCCAGTTGCCAGGAATGACGTCCGGTAAGTACCGATGCTCTGGAAGGTGCACTTTTGGCATTAGAAGTATAGGCATTGATAAAATTGATGCCATTGGCAGCCACATAATCGTATGCAGGCGTTTTTACCCATGTTGACCCATTGGCACTAAAATGCGCAAAGGCTGCATCATCGGCTATACAAAACAAGATATTGGGTCTATTCTCTTTTCCGGAGTTTTTCGGACTGTCAGCCATGACAAGGTTTCCTGTTACTAAACCCGCTGTCAATAGATAGTTAGCTGTAATTTTCATTTCGATGGTATAATAGGATATCAACTTTAACAAATGCTTGTTCTATTCAGGATCGTTAAACTTCCTTCATTCTGTGATTGAATTATCTTTGATAAAAACATTCTGACATTTTTTTGTAACAAAAGCCTGTTTCTTATTGTTAAAGGGCGGATAATCCTTGTTTAACAGGATGGTATTACCGGTAATGGTCAGATTTTCCACTCTATCGGCATCCACAATATTGTAATGAAATGTATTGATCGTGTTATTTCTGAAAACAATATTCTTGTCGAAGAGTATTATCGGATCAAACCGGGAGTTGAGTCTTGGTGAAATCAACAATATGGACTGATTCCCTCCTCCCAGCGTGCAGTTCTCAAAATGATTGTTTTCGATCAGGACATTGTTCACCGCACCTGATTCAAACCATTGCATAGCTTCGCCCCTGATCAGGATTGAGGCCATCATGGATTGAAAATAAGTGTTACGAATCACAATTTTTCCCGGGGTTTTTAAAACAATATTGCGAGCCCGGTGATTTCTGATGGTGCAATTTTGAACAACAAAGGTGTGCGGATTGAAAGTTTTATTCTCTACGAGGTCTCCTTTTTTAATATTCCCGGTTAACTTGCTTTTAACTGTCAATTCGTATAGAGTATCGCTTATCTTGCGCACATCAGTAATGGTATTCAGGTTTGATCGGGTGGGGTCGGGGGCGCTGAGTATCCATATTTTTTCACCTGGTTTTGCGAAAACAAATCCGGCTTGCTGAAAATGTTTTAAACTGGCAACGAACCGCTTTGAATCGATCACAGAGTCGATTTACAAATATGTGGCGTGCACATTGGTAGATAGGAAGAGCAAACGTCTGAA
>JANJXE010000020.1 GCA_024709185.1 Paludibacter sp. | reverse complement strand
CCGAGAGCTCAGGTAGCGGTGGATGCGTAAGTCAGTGATTAATCCCACAGTGAAACCGGGCACCAATTGTGACACATCAGCATAATACACCTTGCCGTCCTGCACCATTTCTGAATGATCTATCTTAAAATCCATGGTATTGGTACCCAACAGAAAACCTAATCTGAAGACCCTGAAGTCCAGATCGGTGAGGTTACCCTGCGCCGAAAGGGGCAATAAGGTAACCGATAACAGCAGAATAAGTAGATACTTTTTCATTTTTCTTTCAGCATGTAAACGGATTGGATGAGCGTTTATTGCCTGAAAACGTCGCAAAGATAAGCATTAGAGCACATCGATGGCAACATTGATCCCCATAAAACAGATGGTGCAGCGTTAAAATCTGCATTATTTGCTAAAATTGTTTCAGGGATACAGAAAAGTTTCTACTTTTGTGGTGCTAATTAGTACTAACAAAAAATCTTTTTAAAAATGGCTTACGTAATTAATGAAGATTGCATCGCTTGCGGTTCGTGTATCAGTGAGTGCCCTGTTGATGCGATTTCGGAAGGTGACATTTATGTTATTGATCCTGAGTTATGCACCGATTGTGGATCTTGTGCCGATGTTTGTCCGTCAGAAGCAATCCATCCTGCATAATTTACGTTCAGGAAGTTTTAAAAAACCCCTTTCCTTTTTTGGATCGGGGTTTTTTAGTTTAAATATGGGTTACAAACAGAGGAACATCAGAATGATAGATCATCCTGTACGCCAGTCCCGGATTGAAAATGCGCATAAAAAGGTTTTTTCGGCGACTATTGAATGCCAGTACATCTACCTTCATGCTCTCAATAAATTCATTTATTTTTTCAGGCGATTCGGTCGATTCAACCAAATCGTAATTTGTTCTCAATTGTGGATAATGGTTACTGAAATAGGTTTTAATACCAGTCAGCATAATTTCATTCCATACCTGTTTTTTATTCGAACCATGAATAAAGGTAATTTCAAGATTATCGACACCAAAGGTCGCTATTACCTTATCGATGGCAATAAGGTCTTTCTGATCAAAATTAGTAATAAAGGCTACCCTCTTCATCATCGATAAATCAGTTAACTTCATCATTTCCGGCAATGCAAACACAGTCACCCCACACGATTCGATAACCTCAGCTGTGACACTACCAATCAATTCATTCGTAATTTTCTTACCCCTTGTTCCCATCACCACTAAATCGGGCGTATAGTGTTTACAATAATCAAGAATCTGGTCTTCAGGCACACCTTCCTTCACTTCAAAACGAAAAGCCACATCGGGTAATTTTCCTGTGGCAATACGTCGACGAATCAGATTTGCCATGTTTTCGACATCAGCATTGGCCGAAGTAATAATACGCCGAAGCAACTCACCGTCACTAACAGTGTATGAACTTACATCATTGTTCATTGAAATGGTAAATGCCGGACTGAAATACACGTACATCAGGACAATTTCAGCCCCAATATTAGCGGCCATTTGAAAACCGATATCAATAGTTTTGGGATTATAGTCTGCAAAATCGAGTGGAATAAGTACCTGTCGTGCTATTTCCTTCTCCTGTTCATCTTCCCATGCACGCTCCATTTGCTCAACAATGATAAGTGCCCGTGGTAAATCACTTTCACGAATACGAACCCTCACACCAACAGCCATCTCGGGATGGTCCAGGTTTAAGTTGTGTATCACGGTTTCAATGCCTTCCTTTTCCAGTACCGTTTTAATCATCTGAGCACGTTGATAGGTACGAATGGCAAGGGTAACCAGTTTATCTTCCATGATCGTATTTTTTAAGTTTAACATATAGTTTCTCATTATTACAACATTTATTCAGATTAATTAGTTCTTAAGTTATTTAATTTATCTATTTTTGCAGACTAAATCAGATTAACAAACAGAATGGTTCTTATCGATTTACTATCTCTGTATTCAATCAGTTTCAATCCATTTACTGTTGGCGATGCAACAGCACTTTTGTTTGCGGGAGTACTCCTGGTATTTTCGGGGCTAATCTCGGCCTCCGAAGTTGCTTTTTTCTCATTCAATCCTGCCACTCTCGAAGCCCTTGAAAACAGCAACGATAAAAGAGATAAACGTATTTTACATTTACTGGAAACACCTCAACGACTGCTGGCTGCAATTCTTATTGGCAATAACTTAGTCAATGTAACTATTATTCTTATACTCACGATGGTCACCAACAGGCTCATCGACTTCAGTATGGCTCCGGCACTTGGTTTTATTTTTCAAACCATCATCATTACCTTCTTAATTTTGTTGTTTGGTGAAATTCTGCCTAAAGTATATGCAACGCGTGAAGGTCGTAAGGTAGCAGGCTTTACATCTTCGGGAATGGCTTTCATGGAAACTGTGTTTTCACCCCTGATACGGGTTCTGATTCAATCCACTACATTAGTCAACAGGAAGCTATCCAAAATGTATAACTCCAATATTTCAATTGACGAACTCTCTCATGCACTGGAACTTACCTCCGATGATGCCGATGAGGACACTGAAATTCTGGAGGGAATCATAAAATTCGGGAATATCCAGGTAACCGACATCATGACATCCCGTGTAGATATGGTTGATGTGGACATACGTACCAGCTTTAAAAAACTCATTGAACTGATTATTCAGTCGGGCTATTCCCGGATACCGGTATATACGGGAACCCGCGACAATATCAAAGGAATTTTGTATGGAAAAGACCTGTTGCCTCACCTCGACAAACCCGATAACTTCAGGTGGCAGAGCCTGATACGACAGGCATTGTATGTACCTGAGACCAAAAAAATTGACGATTTGCTCAAGGAGTTTCAAAAAAACAGGGTACACCTGGCCATTGTAGTCGACGAATACGGAGGAACTTCCGGGATTGTAACGCTCGAAGATATTATTGAAGAAATTGTGGGCGATATCAGCGACGAATATGACGAAGATCTCAAGCTCTACACCCGTATCGATAGTCATACCTTTCTCTTTGAAGCCAAAATTCAGTTGAACGACTTCTTTAAAATTGAAGAAATTAAAGAGGAGGACTTTGATGAGGTGTCTCAGGAAGTAGAAACGCTTGCGGGACTCATTTTGGAAATTAAAGGTGAAATTCCGCAGAAAAACGAACGTATTGGATATAATCAGTATATTTTTGAAATTCTTTCAGTCGATAACAGAAGAATTAAAAAAGTCAAATTGTACATCAAGCACACGGATGAACTGGAAAATGACTAAGTTACTTACCTAAATCACCCTCTGAAAATGAACATCCAGCTGCTTGAAACAGAACATTGTCGCATCATTATAGCAGAAATAACTGAAGATATTGAGGAACTTTTACCTCTGTTGGAGAATTATACCAGTTATGAAAACCAATTTAAACAAATTAATGCATCAAAACGTAAAAAAGAGTTTATTTCTGTGCGTTTCTTAATGAACATATTAATGCAAAAAAATGTTATAATCGCATATAATACTGTTCATAAACCTTATTTAATTAATTCGGAGCATACCATCAGCATATCACACAGTGGCAACTATTTTGCATTGATTGTATCCCTGAATGGTGGAACAGGGATCGATATTGAATGCAGGACCAATCGGGTTTACAAGGTCAGAGAGCGTTACCTCGACACAAATGAGTTAGAGTTTATAATGCTGGAAAACCAGAATACACGAGCACTGGAAATTGCCTGGACGGCTAAAGAGGCCTTATTTAAAATCATTGGTAGTGAAGCTTACGACTTCCATACCTTGAAAATTTGCCCTTTTCAACCCGATCAGGAGGGAACACTGGAAGCAACTCATGAACCTTCGAAAAGAAAGTTCAATCTTCACTATATTCAAAATCAGGAATATACAATTGCGTATTGTATTGATAAAAATTAAAAATATGAAGCATAATATTTACAGAAAGATATTATTAAACCGCGAATCCGGAAAAAAAATGTTTGCGGTACTTATTGATCCTGAGAAAAGTTTCGAACGAAACTTTGCATCGGTTGTTGCTGCCCTGAAAGTTGCAACTCCGGATTTTGTTTTTATAGGTGGAAGTCACACACTGCGTTCCTGCGAATCAATTATTGAAATTCTGAAAGAAGAAATAAACTCTGACATTCTCCTTTTCCCGGGTGATGCTTCACAATTTGCACCCAATGCCGATGCGTTGCTATATCTTTCATTGATATCCGGAAGAAATCCTGACTTCCTGATTGGACAGCATGTAAAATCATCGCTGGCTATAGCCGATTCTGGTATTGAAGTTATCCCAACAGCCTATATTCTGATTGATGGAAGCAGGCTCAGCGCTGTGGAATACATCAGCAATACCAGAGCTATTCCCAGAGATAAAGCAGAGATTACCTTGTCGACTGCCATGGCAGGTGAATTGTTGGGCATGCGCCTCACCTATCTTGAAGCTGGAAGCGGGGCTGCTGTACCTGTTCCGGCCGAACTCATTTCGTTTGTAAGTGAGCATATTATGTCTCCCCTTATTGTTGGTGGAGGAATCACATCGTTGAATGATCTTAGTGCAGCCTACGATGCTGGTGCCGATATTATTGTAGTTGGAAATGCCTTCGAGAGAAATCCGACTCGTATTATTGAATTCGTCAATTGGGTTGATGAATACAATAAGCAACACGAGAAGGACAAAAGTCTGCCCCTGATCTAGAAACATTAACGTAGTTTGTGCCGAATAAAGTGAGGTCCGGCCATTACTTTAAAAACAACATAAGACAGTAGGATCAACAACCCTCCTACTCCGAATGCAAGGGCCAGTCCACCTTCCGAATCACCCAGACTTCCACCCAATATAAGTCCGGCACCGATACCAATATCCCAACTGGTCATAAAAGTTGAACTGGCGGTTGCCCTGCGATTATTGGGTGCCAGATTCATAAAAAGTGTATTATATGCCGGAAATATTAATCCATAACCCGTTCCGAGAATAATCGGGATAAGCAGAAAAAGCAGTTCTACTAAATCCGGATGTGAAACATAAAACCGTTGTAATGAAGCCAACATCAACATACCGGCCACGCTTATGAGTAATCCATATTCGATAGCTTTGTTTAGCTGACCTTTATCGACCATTTTACCGGAAAATAATCGTGACCCGATAAGTCCGACTGCCAACAGGGTGAAAAACAGCCCCAAATCGGAACGAATACCCAGTTCCAAACCGTACACCGCCAGATATGTAATAAACATTCCATACGGAATACCTGTAAGCATTAGTGTAAAACCAGCCTGCGTTCCCTTAACAAGGAAAAAACGATCGAGAGCCAGAGGAGCTTTTTCACGGACAATACTAACTTTCTCCACTTTAATAAGGGTTGCAAAAACAAATCCGATAAGTCCTGTGGTAATAGCCAAATAAAATATAATAAGGTAACCATACCGCGACTGAAGCATTAAACCCGTCATAGGGCCTACCACCATGGCCAGGTTATTTGCAATTCCAAAAAATCCCAATCCTTCGCCTCTGCGCGATGCGGGCAGAATATCAACTATCAGGCTATTTCCGGCTGTGGTAACAAATCCGAATGCAAAGCCGTGCAGAATACGAAATACCATAAACATTCCAATGGTCAGAGCCAGTGGATAACTAACGAAGGTGACCACGAAAATAAAAAAAGCAACCAGGTAAAGCGGTTTTCGCTGAAGCATATCGAGTATAAATCCCGAAACAGGTCGTATAAGCAGCGCTGCAACTGTATAGGATGATAGAACAATTCCTATCGTTGATTTTGTAGCTCCGAAAGTATCGATAAGGTACAATGGAAAAACAGGAATCAACAGGTAAAAGGCAAAAAACAAAAGGAAATTGGCCAGGCATGCTCTGATAAAATTAAAGGTCCACAAGCGTTCCATACTCAACCCATGTAGTTTGAAAGATTTGTCAGCAAAATATTCTTAATATATGGATTGGACGCCATGATGGTTCGACCGAACAGGTAATCGTTACCTCCCTTGAAATCGCAGACAATTCCGCCCGCTTCCTGTACCAACAAAGCACCGGCCGCCACATCCCAGGGTTTCAGATCATATTCCCAAAAAGCATCGAACCTGCCACATGCTACATAGGCCAAATCAACGGCAGCCGATCCGATACGCCTCACTCCTCTCGAATTACGCATCGCCCACTTCAAAAATTCGAGATAAGAATCGATGCGGTCGAATTCGGTATAAGGAAATCCGGTAGCAAGCAGACAACGATGCATATCATCCTGCGTGGAAACTGAGATTGGCTTTTCATTCAGAAAGGCTCCTCCCCCAATCCATGCATAAAAACATTCCTGCTGACCTACCTCGTATACCACCCCTACAACCAGTTCCTTATTGCATACCAAAGCGATACTCACTGAATAAACCGGAATACCCTGAATAAAATTGGTAGTACCGTCGAGTGGATCGATAATCCAGACATACTTCTCGTTAGTATAACCGGCTGTACCTTCTTCCGCAATAAATCCAGCTTCCGGAAGAAGCTGTTTCAGCTCCTTAATAATCATCTTCTCAGCTTCCTTATCGACATAACTTACTAAATCATGCACTCCTTTGTATTCAATATGAGAAGCTGTAAAAACCTTTCTTTCCTGTGCAATAAAATTACCTGCCCGACGCGCCACATCGCAGGTTTTCAAACAAATATCTCTAAAATTAACTTCCATTATTTAATGCTTAAAACGTGATTACCATACTCTTTTTGAGTTTAAGCTGATATGTATTGTAAACCAGTTTATGTTAATTCAAATGAAAACCCTGACTTTGCAACTCAGAAAACGTATAACTGATGTACTTTTCTTCGTTGAGTGGATAATCCCAACATCCCAGACTATGAAACAAAGTACCACCGAAACCGGTTTTGAATTTATACAATCCATAAAGCGGATGCGAACGATCGGGCCCCGGAGCAACACCAAACATATCGTATTCGACACAGCCCTTCAACTTCGACTGACGAATTGCTTCCCACTGAAGCGCGTAAGTTGCCATCAGGTTGCGATGCTCTGCTGAAGAAGCTCCGTACAGATACGAACCCCGTTTTCCACTGATAATCAGAAACATGGCTGCAAGTGGTTTTTTATTGTATTCGGCTATTAAAAGCTGAACTTCGGCCGGAGAACTGCTATTCTCAACCCGGGCTGTCAGTATTGCTTCAAAATAGCGGAGGTCGTTCAATACTATCCGGTTACGGGATGCAGTTTCCCTATACAACTGGTACCATACTTCCAGACTTTCCATTCCGGCGGTACGTACAGTTACACCCTTTTTCTCCGACAATCCAATGTTATAACGCGTTTTTGGCCGCATTCGTTTAAGAATATCGCTTAATGTAGGTTTTAAATCGATGTAAATTGTATTGGAAGGGAGAATATTGAACTGCGCTTTTCGGAAATTCCACTGCTGAGTGGAAAAATTGAACCGCATTTCCTGTGTATTTCTGGCGGGCTCTCCCAACCAGTGACCATCAGAATCATAAAACTCTTCACCCCGCGCCCAGTAGGACTCCCAACATAAGTCGTATCGAATAAGTATACAATTTATGGGCAGGTATGAACGTAGTGCTTCAGACAATTCTTCAAGAAATGCTCCCTGTAATTCCTCATCCGGCTCTGTTTCAGGGCCATAAGGGATATAGGCAATACAATCCTCTTTGTTCACAGGCTGCAACACTACCAATACATCCGAATCAAATTTCTCAGCACTATCGGTATTGGTATACAATCGGTTCTTCAACGAGCTGAAGTTAACTGCCAGGGTTGTAGTCCCCAACCGTTTCTTCACCTCCGACCAGAAGGAAGTTTGTTGAACTATCGGTGTTTGAAACAACTCCTCAATATCTTTTAAAAATGTTTGTTGTACCATATTTTCTAAAAAAAAAGAAGCTTACGACGAAGCTTCTTTTGTAACTTTCAACATTTGAGAACTTTATCGTAATGCTACAATGGCTTCACGGAGTGAGGCGATTTTACTTTCTGCATCAGCCAGTTTTTTACGTTCTGCATCAACTACTTCAGGCTTAGCATTAGCAACGAATTTTTCATTACCCAATTTCTTCATTACCGAACCAATAAATCCTTCGTAATACAGAATCTCCGCTTCCATTTTTTTAATTTCCTCTTCAGGATTAATCAGCGATGCCATTGGAATTGCAAATTCTGTTGTTCCAACAAGGAAAGAAACGGAACCGGGTGCTTTTTCGTTTACCGTTTTAATTTGGGATAGATTGCCCAGCTTGGCGATTACACTATCGTAATCAGAAACATGTGATCCGAGAATATGAAGTTCCAGACTTTCTTTCGTTGGAATATTTTTCTGCAGACGAATGGTACGCACACCGGCAATAATTTCCTTAGCCATTGTAATTCCGGCAATCACTTCGTTATCAGCGGATTTTGCTTCAGGCAGAAGTTGTACCATCAAACTTTCGCCAGCAGTACGTTCCTGCAAAGCCTGCCACAATTCCTCAGTGATAAACGGCATAAACGGATGCAATACACGTAACAGCGAATCGAAGAATCCAAGCGTAGCTTCATAGCTTGTTCTATCAATGGGCTGCTGATAAGCTGGCTTTATCATTTCAAGATACCAGGATGAAAAATCATCCCAAAATAGCTTATACACAGCCATCAATGCTTCCGAAAGACGATACTTACTGAAAAGATCGTCAATTTCGAGCAAAATCTCGTTGAAACGGGCTTCAAACCAACGTGTTGCTACTTTAGAGGCTTCAGGCTGTTCGATATCGGCGACTTCCCATCCTTTAACCAAACGGAAAGCGTTCCATATTTTGTTGTTAAAGTTACGACCCTGTTCACACAACAAATCATCATAGGGCAAATCGTTACCAGCAGGTGATGTGAAAAGCATCCCAAGGCGTACCGCATCGGCACCATACTGAGCAATCAAATCCAACGGATCAGGAGAATTACCAAGCGATTTCGACATCTTACGACCCAGCTTATCGCGTACAATACCAGTCAGGTACACATTTTTAAAAGGAAGCTGACCTTCGTACTCATATCCGGCAATAATCATTCGGGCCACCCAAAAGAACAAAATCTCGGGAGCAGTAACCAAATCATCGGTGGGATAATAGTAATTAATATCTTCGTTATCTGGATTAGTGATACCATCAAAAACAGATATCGGCCATAACCACGACGAGAACCAGGTATCAAGGCAATCCTCATCCTGACGTAAATCGTCAGGTTTCAGTTCGTAATTTACATTTTGTAGTGCTAATTCATACGCTTCTTCACGTGTTGAAGCTACCACAAAGCCTCCCTGCGGAAGAAAATACGCCGGAATACGATGTCCCCACCACAGCTGACGTGAAATACACCAGTCCTTCACATTTTCCATCCAGTGGCGGTAGGTGTTTTTAAATTTTGCAGGATGCAGTTTGATTTCATCGTTCATTACCGCCTCCAGAGCTGGCTTGGCCAGTTGCTCCATTTTCAGGAACCACTGCATCGACAATTTAGGTTCGATAATCACATCAGTTCGTTCCGAGAATCCTACTTTATTGGTGTACGCTTCTATTTTTTCAATCAGTCCGGCGGCTTCGAGATCTGTTTCGATTTGCTTACGCACCTCAAAACGATCCATGCCTGCATACATCGCACCGTTTTCGTTGAGTGTACCGTCGTTATTGAAAATATCGATGGCCGGCAGATTGTATTTTTCTCCGAGAATATAGTCGTTGACATCGTGAGCGGGAGTTACTTTCAAACAACCCGTACCAAATTCGACATCCACATACTCATCTTCAATCACCGGAATAGCCCTGTTAATGAGCGGAACCAGTACTTTCTTGCCTTTCAGATGTGCATTCTTAGGATCGTTAGGATGAATGCACATAGCAGTATCGCCCATAATGGTTTCGGGGCGGGTGGTAGCCACCACTGCATAGCCCTCTTCACCTTCAATGCGATAGCGCAGATAATATAACTTACCAGCTTGTTCCTTGTAAATCACTTCTTCATCGGAAAGAGCTGTAAGCGCTTTCGGATCCCAGTTTACCATACGAACTCCCCGGTAAATCAATCCTTTATTATACAAATCGATAAATACCCTGATAACACTTTCGGAGCGTGGTTCATCCATGGTGAAAGCGGTACGGTCCCAATCGCAGGAAGCACCCAGTTTTTTTAACTGTTCGAGGATAATACCACCATGTTTATGCGTCCAGTCCCAGGCATGGGTAAGAAATTCTTCGCGGGAAAGATCCGTTTTCTTTACTCCTTCAGATGCCAGTTTGGCCACCACTTTTGCTTCAGTAGCAATGGAAGCATGGTCGGTACCCGGAACCCAACAGGCATTTTTACCCTTCATACGGGCACGCCGAACCAGCACATCCTGAATGGTATTATTGAGCATATGCCCCATATGAAGCACACCCGTCACATTGGGAGGAGGTATGACTACAGTATAAGGTTCCCGGCCATCGGGTTTCGACTTAAAAAAACCATTTTCCAGCCAATAGGCATACCATTTCGATTCAATATCGGAAGGATTGTATTTGCTCGCTAATTCCATTGTGTAGAAGTGTAAACTTTCGTCATTTTTTTTGAGGTGCAAAGATACGAAATTTCAACGAAAGCAAAAAGTTTGTTTACCTTTGCATCTGATCTAATTAAAATTACTAAGATATGATGAAAAAAGTAATCGCAAGTCCTGACGCACCAAAAGCAATCGGCCCATACAGTCAGGCAATTAAAGCCAATGGATTTGTATTTGTATCAGGTCAGCTACCTATTAATCCCGCATCAGGTATGATAGAAGCAAACGATACAGGCGGACAAACCGACCAGGCACTGAAAAATCTGAAAGCTATTCTTACTGAGGCTGGTAGTTCGCTCAATGATGTAGTAAAAAACACGGTATTTCTTTCCGATATTACCAATTTTGCGGCAATGAACGAAGTATATAAACAATATTTCACGGAGAATTTCCCGGCTCGATCTACATTTGCTGTAAAAGATCTACCCATGGGAGCTCTGGTAGAAATCGAAAGTATAGCGATTGTAAATGTTTAATGATAAATGATTAATGGTTAATCATTTATCATTAAACATTAATCATTAAAATGGCAGTCCGCTTTCATCGTCGGCACCTGCTGGAGGAGTAATGGGATCAGGAATTCCGGAGGAAACAGGAGCCTGAAAATCAGCAGGTGCCGTGGCGCCTGAAGGTATTCCCTGTGCATCCTGATGCTCGCTTTTACGACCCAGCAATTGAATGGATTCAGCGTAAATCTCAGTCGTATAACGCTTAATGCCGTCACGTTCCCACGAACGGGTCTGGATTTTTCCTTCAATGTAAAGCTGAGAACCCTTACGGATGTATTTTTCGGACAACTCTGCCAATCCCCTCCAGGCCACAATATTGTGCCATTCTGTGCGTTCGGGAACCTGTGTCCCGTTTTGCATGGTATAACCCCGCTCGGTAGTAGCAAGCGTAAAATTAGCAACTGCTACGTTTTTCTCCAGGTACCGTACTTCCGGGTCTTTTCCTACATGACCCACTAAAATCACTTTGTTTACAGACATAATTCTTTATTTTTTAAGGTTACTACTTGAAAAATCTCCGGTAAAAGTAGAATATTTTTTTTATAATAACCTATGAATACTCTTTTAAAAACTGTTAATTCGATGTAGTTTTTTACATTTTGATTGCTACTAATCAATTATTTACTTTTTGCACTGTTTACCGTCTCTTTCAACAGGGCAATTGAAAGGACTTCCATAATATCATTTACATAATGGAACTTTAGTCCTTTCAAATAAACAGCCTTAATTTCCTCTACATCTTTACGGTTTTCATCGCATAAAATTATATCGGTAATACCGGCACGTTTAGCTGCAAGTATCTTTTCCTTAATTCCACCCACAGGAAGCACTTTTCCGCGTAATGTGATTTCACCGGTCATCGCTACATTCTTACGCACCTTACGGCGGGTAAAAGCAGATGCAAGTGCAGTTACCATCGTTACCCCTGCCGAGGGTCCATCCTTAGGAATGGCACCTTCAGGAACATGAACATGTACGTTCCACTCATCAAACAACTGAGTATCAACATCAAGCTGATCGGCATGTGATTTAATGTATTCCAACGCCAGCATAGCCGATTCTTTCATCACATCGCCCAGATTACCGGTAAGAGTTAATTTTGGAGCTTTACTTTTACTCAAACTCGATTCGATAAACAGTATTTCTCCTCCTACCTGCGTCCATGCCAGTCCGGTCACAACACCTGCATATTCATTACCCTGGTATTTATCCTTCGAATAACGGGCGGGTCCAAGGTAGTTTTTCAGCTCTTCCACCTTAAGCTCCGGATTGTAATATTCATCGGCAGCTACACGACGGGCAATTTTTCGCATCAGCGAAGCAATTTCACGGTTCAGCGAACGCACCCCTGATTCACGGGTATAGGACTCAATCAACTGAAGTACTAGTTCCTTACTCAGACTTACATGTTCGGGTTTTAAACCATGATTTTCCAATTCTTTGGTAATCAGGTGACGGCGGGCAATTTCCACTTTCTCTTCCTGTGTATACCCACTTACTTCAATCAGTTCCATGCGGTCGAGCAAGGGACGGGGAATAGTATTCAAATTATTGGCTGTGGCAATAAACATCACCTTCGACAGGTCGTAATCCACATCAAGGTAGTTATCGTGAAACGAAGTATTCTGTTCGGGATCAAGCACTTCCAGCAAAGCTGATGATGGATCACCTTTATAATCGGCAGTAACTTTATCTATTTCATCGAGCACAAACACCGGATTCGATGATTCAGCCTTCAGAATATTCTGCATGATACGACCCGGCATTGCACCAATATACGTACGGCGGTGTCCACGAATTTCAGCCTCATCGTGCAAACCACCCAGCGATACACGAACGTACTTACGATTCAGAGCCCGGGCTACAGACTTTCCGAGCGAAGTTTTCCCAACTCCGGGAGGTCCATACAGGCAGATAATCGGTGATTTCATATCGCCCTTGAGTTTTAAAACTGCCAAATGTTCCAGAATGCGTTCTTTCACTTTTTCCATCCCGAAATGATCCTGATCCAACACTTTTTTGGCATTTTTCAGGTTAAAATTATCCGTAGTATACTCATTCCAGGGTAATTCGAGCATAGTTTCCACATAATTGAGCTGTGGAGAATAATCGGGCGAATGCTGATTCGTGCGCTCCAGACGTTTCAATTCTTTCTCAAATTGCTTTGCAACGGATTCGCTCCATTTCTTTTTTGCTGCCCTCTCACGTAAATCGCTCAGTTCCTGCTCGGCCGTTACCCCTCCCAGCTCATTCTGAATGGTTTTCATCTGTTGCTGCAGGAAATATTCCCGTTGCTGCTGATCAATTCCTGCTTTCGCCTTATTCTGAATCGACATTTTTATTTCCAACAACTGCGATTCTTTATTTAGAATCTCCAGCAAACGGTATCCGCGGTCGAGCACATCATCCGTCTCAAGAAGATCTATCCGCTCTTTTACATTCAGACCGAAGTTTACGCAGATATAATTTATCAGAAAAACAGGATTTTCGATATTCCGAATAGCAAAGGTAGCTTCAGGGGGCATGATGCCCGAATTAGTAATCATATCGGTTGCCAAATCCTTAATCGACGAAACCAGTGCCGGGAAAACACCTTCTTTTTCTTCTTCAGGAATATGATCTTCCAACAGCAGGACTTTAGCTTTCAGATAGGGTCTTACAGCAACCTGATCGCCCAGGAGAAAACGTTTTTTTCCTTCCAAAATGACAGTTGTTGTACCATCTGGCATTTCAAGTATGCGAACCACTTGAGCAATGGTGCCAACCGTATACAGTTGGTCAATAGTCGGATCTTCGAGTTTACGCTCGGTTTGAGTACAAACGCCTATCAACAGGTCGTTATCATGTGCATGACGAACCAGCTTAAGCGATTTGGGACGAGCTACTGAAACGGGCAGCAGAACTCCCGGAAATATAACCATGTTTCGTAAGGGTAAAATCGGTACCGCCTTTCCCGGATCCAATTGTATCTCATGCGAACGTTCATCAAGAGAGATAATCGGAAACACTTCCGACGAGCCCATTAAATCATCTGAAAAACTATTGTCAAACTGCCTGTTCATGCTTATTACTTTCTCGTATTACTGTCATAATGACATAAAATTACTCATTTTGTTTCACTAACTAGTAGCACCCTTTACTTTCACAGCTATAAATCAACAACTTAGGAAAACCTTTGATAAAAGTGTGCTGTTATGTCAATTGATGTGCCAAAGGTACACAATATCGATGACAAAGAAAAATGGCAGCCGTTTGCGCAACCGTGAAAAATAGCTTAAATTTGCGCTCAAATCAACGAATTACTTAACACATTTTTACCTCATGAAGAGAATTATATTTGCAGTATTTGTTATTGGTATTATTTCCTGTACTCAAAATAAAAAGTTTACTGTAGAAGGTCAGATTGATGGAGCTGAAGGAGAAATGATTTACCTGGAACATACCGGTCTGGATAAATCCACCCTTCTCGATTCTATGGTTGTTAAATCCAATGGAAAATTTCGGTTTAAAACACCCCGCCCTTCGTATCCCGATTTTTATAAATTGATAGTAAAGGGTCAACAACTTCATTTTGCAGTTGATTCAACCGAAACGCTGGAAATCACCGGCAATATCGATTCATTTTCAACCATCTATGAAATAAAAGGTTCCGAAACCAATACTGATATTCAGCTTTTACGCCGTTCAGTTGCTGCTATTCAGAAAAAAGCCAACGAGCTGGTACGTGGGACCGACGAAGTCAGTCGGGCTGCCATTGTGGCTGAACTCACCCGGATGATCGACGAACACAAAGCAATGGCTCGTCCGTTGATTTTAAAAAATCCCCGCTCGGCTGCTGCCTATTTTGCTATTTTCCAGAAAGTAAATGATATTTATATTTTCTCACCGTACGAAAAAGAAGATCGCCCCTATTGTGCTGCCGTTGCCACGTCGTACCACACCTTTATGCCGGGATACGAACGTTCGAAAAATCTGTACGCTATCGTAATGGATGCTATCAATACCGAACGTTTGCAACGCCGTGAAGCCACTTTGCAGGAACTGATTGCCAATGCATCAACCGGATTTATCGATATTGAACTAGCCGATCGGAGAGGGATTAAACGCAAATTATCGGATCTCGCCGGCAAGGTTGTATTACTCGACTTTTCAGCTTACGAAGCCCACGAAAGTGTGCAATACACATTTGCCCTACGC
>JANJXE010000411.1 GCA_024709185.1 Paludibacter sp. | reverse complement strand
AAGATATCTTCCAATGCAACCAGACTGTAAACACCGCTTTTATCAAGTGCATTTACCTGCGTTGCCACTTCCCGCCAATTTTGCTGGGTAGCTGCAACTTTGGCTTTTATATGACGGGCTGCTCCCAGCGTAAACCTCCCGGGCTGAGAAGTAGTCCATGCTAAATTCTGAATTGCATAATCAAGGTCGCTGTTAATTAATGCATACACATCAGAAGGATTAGCTGGTGTGTAAACAATTGAATCGTTTACATTCTCGGGTGTGGTAACTTTTGTATTCAGATAAATACGATCGTACTTGCGCAACAACCAGAAATAGGCATGTGCCCTGAATACTTTGGCTTCGGCGAGCGCCTGTATGGCTACCGGGTCGTTCATATCCACCTTGCTGGCTGCATCAATCACCAAATTGGCATACCCGATAATGGCATACTGATGACGCCACAAGCGACCAACCGTGGTAGTCGAGCCCTGCAAATTCAACAATCGTCCAAATTGTGGAATTCCTTCTCCGGCACGTGGAACGGTAATATCATCACCCATCAGCATATTTAACCAAACTGTTGTTTCAGTATCATTGTTGTTGCGAAAAATTTCCCGGTCTTTATAGTACATTGCCAACACAGCACTTGCCATACCCGAGGGAGTGGAAACAATATAATCGCTGGTTATTTGCGTATAGACTTTCTCCTGCAACACATCTTCACACGATGTAACTGAAATGAGAAGTACCGCAACAATATTTAAAATTAAAAACTTCTTCATGTTTTTCTGTATAGCTGTTTATTTTTACTTTTTAATTGAACAGAGTGCCGCTGTTGGCACATCATAAGCGAATTTCAGTTTCTAAAATGAAACATTGAGCCCTGCCACAAACGTTTTTGGTTCGGGATATCCTCCGGCACTCACTTCCGGACTGTAGGACAGAAAATCCGTCATTGTCCATAAATTGGTTGCCGAAATATAAATTCGAAGATTAGTTGCACCTACTTTCTTAAGAAGCTTTTTATCGAAATTATACCCGAGTGCCAGGTTTCTTAATCGCACATAGGAAGCATCCTGATAGGAAAGGGTTGAGAAATAACTGATTGTGGCGTCGCGGGGACGTGGATTGGTATTCGACGGATTTTCCAGGGTCCAGTAGTCCACTTTTATCCCATTCAGTTTACCATGTAGGTCGCCTCCTGAATTGGCATCGTATAAATACGCATTCGACCGGATGGCACCTTGTACAGTATAGAAATCAAAACTGAAATCAATTCCTTTCCATTTAAGCATGGATCCCAGTGAACCGGTCCACGCCGGTGCTCTGTTGATGATGATTCTGTCGTCGGGAGTAATCAATCCATCTCCATCCACATCCTTCACTTTGATATCGCCGGGCTGCGGTTTGTAATTCGGGCCAAAATCGGGAATAACATCTCCGGTTTGCCATATTCCATCAAACTCATAATCGTAGTATGCATCGATATTATTCCCGATAAACCAACGGTTGGCAATATCATTCACCGGCTTACCTTCTGCGTCTAGTTCTCCGTTCAGGGCTAGAATTTCATTTTTATTGGCAGCAAAACTCAAATCCACCGACCAGGTAAACTCTTTTGTTTTTACAGGAATCAGGTTCAGCGACACTTCAAGCCCCTGGTTGAGCACCGAACCGATATTTACCAACTGAGAAGAATAGCCTGTAATCTGATTAATCGACCGCTGCATCAGCAAATCACGGGTAACCGAACGATAAAATTCCACAGTTCCCGAAATTCTGTCGCGCAGTATTCCAAAATCAATGCCTGTATTTAAGGAAGAAGTAGTCTCCCATTTCAGATTTGGATTGGGTAACTGCGACCCTGGCAGGTATCCTACAAACGGGTCCCCTGAACCAAACTGCATGAAAAATGAATTCACGAGGCCCTGCGATTGATACGGAGTTACTGCCTGATTTCCAACATCACCGTAGCTTATCCTTAATTTTAAATTCGTCAGCCAGTCGGCTTCCGTCAGGAATTCTTCTTCCGAAGCTCTCCAGGCAAATGACGCTGCCGGGAAGAATCCCCATTTGTTATTGGCACCGAACACCGAAGAACCGTCGATACGTGCAGATGCCGAGAATAAATAACGGTCCATCATGTTGTAACGAAGCCTTCCCATGTACGATAGAAGCTTTCGTGGGGTAATGTCACGAATGATTGGATCAGTCTTCGATGCAGCGCCGATATTATTGTAACCCAGATCGTCGGTTACAAATCCATAGCCGGTCATCGACGTGCTGTTTGACCTGATACTGTTATAACTTTGCACCAAAGTAGCATCAAATGAATGGTTTTCATTCACTTTTTTATCGTAGGTGAGAATATTTTCAATCAGATAATCCTTGTATTGACTTATATCGAGAGTTGCCCTACCATTCGATGTACTTCCCCGTTCGTGGAGCGAGGTATAATAAACACCCTGTTCTGCATTACGCGAATTCATACTTGCATTAAGCCTGTATTTCAATCCTTTCAGTATTTCCCAGTCGAAGGTAGCATTCAGCAACAGCCTGTCGGCCTGCTGTTCATTTTGCATCTGCCCATTGTTCCATACCGGATTCCATTTCGAGTCGGCCAGGATATTAATCAGTTTACCGTTATCGTCGAAAGGAGAAAGCAGAGGTGCCTGTGTGATAAACTTGCTGAAACCTTCATCTTCCTGGGTACGGCTCGATTGTGTATAGTTTGCATTCAATCCTACCGAAACGGTTTTCGATAACTTATGATCAACATTGAAGCGGAAATTGTAGCGTTGATAATCGGCTGGCTGAATCATCCCCTGCTGATCGTAATATCCCAGCGAAGCAGAAATCCGGGTAGCAGGCCCACCAGACCGTATACTTAAATCGTACTTTTGCTGAATAGCCGGTTTAATCATCAACTCTTCCCAGTTGGTGTACTTTTTATCGACAAGATTCTGATACATATTCCCAAAGAGGGAAGCATCGTCGAGATACACTCCATCGGGATACGAACGGTTTGCTTCTCTTTTGAGTTGTACCCATTCATCGCCATTGTAAAATTCAAAATTCCGTTTGAGCTGCTGACTTCCTACATAAGCCGCAAAGTCTACCGATGTTTTGTTATTGTTCCCCCGCTTGGTAGTAATAAGAATTACACCGTTGGAAGCTCTTGCTCCATAAATGGACTGCGAGGAAGCATCTTTCAGCACTTCCACCGACTGAATATCCT
>JANJXE010000356.1 GCA_024709185.1 Paludibacter sp. | reverse complement strand
ATCAGATTGGCGGCAAAAACCTGTTCGAGCTTCTCAAAATGAATAGCAACCACTCCTTTTACAGGTGGTGGAAGCGGAACCAGGTTGAGTTTAATTTCTGTGGTGAAGGCCAGCGTTCCTTCAGAACCGGCCAGTAATTTACAAAAATTGAACGGAATGCAATTGCCTGTAAACGGATCGGTTTCAAGTACTAAATCGATGGCATAGCCTGTATTGCGGCGATGCAGCAAAGGGTTGGGAAATTCCCTGCGGATTGCTTCCTGATTATGGGTATCCGAAAGTATAGTATGTATCTGTCGATACAGCTGATTTTCGAGCGAACTACCTTCGCATTTTAGATGAAAAGCTTCAGTGTTCAAATCACTGAAAACCACTTCACTTCCATCACTTAGAAGGGCTTTTATTTCCAATAGATGATCGCGGGTACTTCCATACAGTATTGAATGGGCCCCGCAGGAATTATTTCCCACCATACCGCCCATCATACAGCGATTGGAAGTCGAGGTTTCAGGGCCAAAGAATAAACCATGTGGTGACAAATACTTGTTCAGCTCGTCGAGAATAACTCCGGGTTGCACTCTCACCCATTTTTCTTCCACATTCAGCTCCAGGATGCGGGTGAAATGCTTCGACACATCCACTATAATTCCTTTTCCTACTACTTGTCCGGCAAGCGAAGTTCCTGCTGTTCGCGGAATGAGCGGAACTTTTCGGTTTCTTGCAAATTCAATAAGTGCCTTTAACTCTTCGACAGAGGAAGGATAGGTAACTGCATCAGGTATTTCGCGATACGCCGATGCATCGGTTGCATACAACGTGCGGTGAAGTATATCGGTGTGAAAGGCGGGAAGTACGTTCATTGTAAACTGTAAATGTGAGGTACAAAAGTACAATAAAATGGATTCTATCCAAAAATCCCCACAGCTGATGAGATGAATTGGCAAAAATCACTACATATAGTGATTGTGCTTCAGAGGTGTGAGCCGTATTTTTGCATCAGAATTTTTAATTTAATTGAATCAGAATGAAAAAACTTCTTTACACTTTAGTTTTGGTATCAGGGTTTTTAGTGTTGAATGCCGAGGAATCAGCTGTTTATCAAAATACTGCTGAGAAATTGATTACATCCGGTGGAAATTTAACAATAGGAGGATATGGAGAAGTACACTACAACCAGCGACTGGACAAAGATGTGCGCTACAACGGCTTGCTCGATGTGCACCGTATCGTCATGTTTTTGGGATATAACTTCTCTGAAAAAACGCAATTTGTATCGGAAGTGGAATACGAATATGCGAAGGAATTGTGGGTCGAACAGGCTTATATACAACATCAGTTAACTAACTCAGTCAATTTTCAGGCAGGATTAATGTTAATACCCATGGGTATCATTAATCTGTACCACGAACCAGTAACTTTCAACGGCGTGGAACGTCCATTGATTGATAATAAGATTGCACCTTCCACCTGGCGCGAAGTGGGTGTCGGCATCAATGGTACTATTCTTCCTTTAACCCTGAAGTATCAGTTGATGGTGGTGAATGGCCCTGTAAGTTACGATGGAAATGCTGGTATAATGAGTGGTTCTAAAGGCATTCGCGAAGGCAGGCAAAAAGGCTCCAAATCCTATATGAGCTCTCCAAATCTTGCCGGTAGGGTTGAATATTTCGGAATTAACGGACTGAATCTAGGACTCTCGGCGTATATAGGTTCTTCGCAAAGCAAACTGTACGATAAGTTGCCAAGAACCAATCTTGCTGCTGTGGCTCGTGCCGATTCATCTGTGGTAGGTATATCAATGCTTGGACTGGATGCGCGTTTTCAGCGTAAAGGTCTGGAAGCCAGAGCACAGATGTATTATGCCGGAATTTCGAATACCGAAGCTTACAATGTTTTTACTAAAAAAGCCGGAACGAACAACGATCTGGGAAGTGCAATGAGTGGTTATTATGCTGAAGTGGGATACAATGTATTGCAGGGTCGTTCGAATACGGTTGGTTTAGTTCCATTTGTACGGTATATGGCGTATGATATGCATGCTGAAGTATCCGGAATTACACACAATAAAGCCTATAACGAACAGGTGATAACCACGGGATTAACCTGCCGGATTAACAAAGGTGTTGTGTTGAAAGCTGATATTGATGTTGCCAAAACAGCAGCAGCAACGAATTGGATAACTACCTTTAATGCAGGAGTGGGAGTGATGTTTTGAGATTTTGAAATTAGTCGGATTGTAAAGTTATGGTAAAGGTGACATACGAGTACCATGCAACTTTAATAAAAATCAATTATTACCGCATGAAAAGTGTATTAATTAGCATAGTGATGATTCTTCCGGTGATGCTTCTGGCGTCGACGGAAGCATTGGATAAAAACCTGGTTCGCGATGTGGAAAAATGGCTGAAGGTGGATACGTATGAGTTGACTCCTGTAAAAGCACCTGAACAACCATCGGTAAGTGGAAAGTATTTTCAGATACAGGTCGCCGGTCAGGTGAAAGGTTTTCTCTATACAGGACGTGTGAATACAGTACGATCGGCTGCTGCCCGTTCCGGACAAAATTCTTATTCGGAATATTTCGACTATTATATTTTCTACGACCCGCAACTAACCATTCAAAAAGTTAAGGTGATGCGGTACAAGGCTACGTATGGTCAGATGATTAGTGCTCCGGCCTGGCTGAAACAGTTTCAGGGTTATAAACCCGGACAACCATTAGAGCCGGGTATCCAGGTGGATGGAATCTCCGGAGCCACCATTTCGGTAAATAATATCACCTTTGATATTCGTAAAAACAGCAGGATTCTGCGCGACTTAGTGCGTCAGTAGGCACCTGAAAATGGTAATCGACAGTAAAGTTTGGAAACAGATTTCATCCGGATTTGAGAACTGTTCGCAGATGGAAAACGACAAGCCTGTTGTGGCTGAAAGGAGTTAATCAGATCACATCCGTCTTACAGGAATGTTCGAAGCTCGCTCAGTTGGTTGATGGTATAGGTCGCCGGTTGATTCGGCTTTATTT
The DNA here is from genome assembly GCA_024709185.1 of Paludibacter sp. Classification (GTDB taxonomy): domain Bacteria; phylum Bacteroidota; class Bacteroidia; order Bacteroidales; family Paludibacteraceae; genus Paludibacter. Next base: position 868 of record JANJXE010000356.1, on the reverse strand, counting down.
TTCCTTCCAGCGGATAATACACCTGGTCGATTCCAGCATTTATAGCGCCCTGTATATCAGCAGCATACGAATCGCCTATCATGATGCATTCTTCAGGAAGGGCCTTGTTGAGCTGCATGGCGTATTCGAAAATTTTCGGGTCAGGCTTCAGGGCCCCGGCTTCCTCCGAAAGTACGATATGTTCGAAATAAAGCCTGATTCCGGAACTGTCTATTTTTCGGTGCTGGGTTTCCTTAAAACCATTGGAGATGATTGTTAGCGGATACTTTTTCACCAGATACTCCAGTATTTCCAACGCTCCGGGCATTAAAACCTTTTGGGTAGGAAGGATGTCTAAATACTGATGACCAATAGCTTCTGCAAGCTCAGCATCATCGACTCCCATTTTAGCCAGGGGATAGCGGAATCGCTCAGCTTTCAGAAAATCCTGGGTAATTTCACCTTTTCCATAGGCTTCCCACAGTTCGATATTCCGCTTGGCATAGATACGAAAAAATTCGTCGAAATCGCTGAAATAACGAGCAAGCCCGCGATCGTTGAACATCAGTTCGAGCGAAATGCGGGCATTGGTATGAAAATCCCAGATGGTGTCGTCGAGATCAATAAAAACAAAGCGATACCGGCTCATACTTAGTCTACTTCAATCACCAGGTACTTGCTCACACTCCAGAATTCTTCGGTATCAGTAATCAACAAGGTGAAACTGTTGTTTTCTTTTTCGAGCGAGTAGGAAGAGCGGGGATGCGTGCTCAATATCTTTGCTTTAGAAGAATAGAGTGGAATTGATTTAGTCTTTCGGGCATCGATACGTACAAAATAATTTTTATTGAAATCGCTTTCCAGTACACGTCCCGGACGGAACCAGCCA
>JANJXE010000306.1 GCA_024709185.1 Paludibacter sp. | reverse complement strand
TTACTTATCATTACTAGCTTATTTTCAACAGCGAAGGGGACTGTGTGTCCCCTCCCCATGTTCTTTTCGAGCGCAAAGATAATAAAATTTCATAAAACTTCCAATACTTGTGGAATATTTAGTAAAGTAAGTATCAGGATTTTCTCTGTAAATTTACAAATTAATTCTTTTCCCGTTGAACATACTGTTTTTGATAATACTCCTGGTAATTGCCACTGGTTACATTATCGAGCCATTGTTGATTGGAAAGATACCAGTCGACCGTTTTTTCAAGTCCTTCTTCAAACTGAAGCGAGGGGACCCAGCCCAGTTCACGTTGTAACTTCGACGAATCGATGGCATAGCGCAAATCATGTCCGGCCCTGTCTTTTACATACGTAATTAAACCTGCCGAACTTCCCGGCTCACGCCCCAGTTTGCGATCCATAATTTCACATAGCTTTTTAATCAGCGCAATATTCGTCCACTCGTTATGTCCACCAATATTATAGGTTTCACCATTCAGCCCCATATGAAAGATTACATCAATAGCCCTGGCATGATCGTTTACCCACAACCAGTCGCGTACGTTTTCACCCTTTCCATATACAGGAATGGGTTTGTTGTTTTTAATATTATGGATAGCCAGTGGAATCAGTTTCTCGGGAAAATGATTGGCACCGTAATTGTTCGAGCAGTTGGAAAGCACAACCGGTAAGCCATAGGTATGATGATAGGCTCTCACAAAATGGTCGGAAGAAGCTTTGGAGGCAGAATACGGACTGCGGGGATCGTAGGGAGTTTCTTCAGTAAAAAAACCGGTTTCGCCTAATGAGCCATACACCTCGTCGGTCGAAACATGATAGAATCGTTTTCCGTCCATTTTATCCTTCCAGGCAAGTCGTGCAGCATTCAATAAATTGGCTGTTCCAAACACATTGGTCCGTATAAAAGCAAACGGATCGGTGATGGAACGGTCAACATGCGATTCGGCAGCCAGGTGAATCACCCCATCAAAATTATAGTTTTGAAATAAGTTTGTAACAAAATCCTGATCGGTAATATCCCCTTTTACAAAGGTATAATTAGGTGCTCCGGCAATATCACCCAGGTTTTCAAGATTACCAGCATAGGTGAGGGCATCGAGGTTAACAATCGAATAATCAGGGTAGTTGGTAACAAACAAACGTACGACATGGGAGCCAATAAATCCGGCTCCTCCGGTTATCAAAAGGGTTTTCATCTGTAATACAGTTTTTTAGATTTGAAGCACAAATGTACATGAATAATTTTAAAAGACGAAAAAAAAAGTTATCAACAATTTTAGGTTCCTTCGAAAATGTTTTTCTAAATTTGCGACGTGGAAAAAATGATGCGCCATATCGAACGTTTACTTGCCAGTAACGATCACGTGATTGTTCCGGGTCTGGGAGTATTTGCGGTACAAAAGAGCAATGCAGTAATTCGCGGCAACTACATTTTACCTCCACGTGCCACTCTGGGTTTCAACCCCATGGTACATCACAATGATGGTATGCTGGCTCTTGAAATTTCCCGTTCACAGCAAATATCCTATCGGGAAGCTACACGGTATATCGACAACGAAGTTACGCTTTTTCTTCATGATATCAATGATGAGGAACCGGAAGATTTCGGAAATTTAGGTAGTTTTATGCTCGATGAAGATGGTCATTTACTGTTTACGCCTGCCGGTCATCTTCCTTTTCTGCCACTCAACCTGGGCCAACGCCCTATTCGTCTTCCCGAGCCTGTAAAAGTAAATCCACGGATGATCGAAGTCCGTTTCCCGGCCTATCGCTTTATCCGGTATGCAGCTGCTGTAGTCTTTATTATCTCACTGCTGTATTCTTCGGGAGTGAACAACTCGGCAACTCTGCACGATCAGGCCAACCTCAATATGTTCCGGTCGTTCAAGTGGGAACAGCTCTATCCTGCCCCGCCTGCAATCATGACCAATATGGACAGCACTGTGGTTTCTAATGCAGTATTGCCTTATCCTCAGGAAGATACACTGGAAACCGAAGAGCCTGATTTACTGGCACCGGTTACACCTCCGTACAGCATAGTTGTTGGAGCTTTTCAAACGGAAGCCACAGCCTTGCGAATGGCCAATACTTTCAGTGCTGAATTTCCGGAAACTGAGGTGAGCTCTGAAGGTACCTATTATAAGGTTACGCTTTGCCATTTCGACGACATTAAAGCGGCTATCCATTATATGGAAACCCTCCGCCGCGAAGACCCCCGCTTTTCTGATGCCTGGGTTATAAAAAATTAGTTGGTCGTTTCAAAATATTTTTATATCTTTGCAGCCGCTTTTCGAGTAAAAGCCAACAACTAATCATTTAAATTTTACACAATGCCCGTAAAAATCAGATTACAACGTCACGGTCGTAAAGGATATGCGTATTACCATATCGTTATTGCCGATAGTCGTGCGCCACGTGATGGCAAATTTATCGAACGTATTGGTTCGTACAATCCGAACACTAACCCTGCAACCATCGATTTGAAGTTCGACAGAGCTTTGTATTGGATGACAACAGGTGCTCAGCCCACCGACACAACCCGCACTATCTTGTCGGCAGAAGGTGTACTGATGAAAAAACACTTGTTGGAAGGTGTTAAAAAAGGTGCTTTCGACGTGGCTGAAGCTGAAAAACGCTTTGCTGCATGGAAAACCATGAAAGAAAGTTCGGTTAACAAAACCAAAGAACAGATTGCTGCTGAGAAAGCTGCCGACGCAAAAGCCCGTTTGGCTGCTGAAGTAGAACTGAACAAGGCAAAAGCTGCTGAACTGGCCAAAAAACTGGCTGAAGCGAAGGCTGCTGAAGCAGAAGCTGCCGCAGCTGCCGCTGCCGAAGCCGAACCCGCTGCACCTGCTGCAGAAGAGGCTCCTGCTGCCGAATAAGCACTCTTACCAAACTAAAAAGAGCCCGGAGAAATTCGGGCTTTTTTTGTAGCTTTGTAACATTAGTTCCATCAACCATGATTAACGTATCCATCGTCCTGTATAAACACAGCTGGTCGCAAACCAGTCAACTCATCAACGCTTTGCTCAGGATTAAAGGGCTCAACACCCTGTACCTGGTGGATAATTCACCCGTTCCTTCTAATGAATTCAGTGAAAAGGGTGCACAATACATTTTCACCGGATCAAATCGTGGATATGGTGCAGGACACAATATCGCACTGCGGAAGACGCTGCGACAGGATGTGC
>JANJXE010000297.1 GCA_024709185.1 Paludibacter sp. | reverse complement strand
CGCTTTCATACCTACAACAAGGAAGGTGGACTTACTGCGCACAAACAAATCCGCCTCAAATTTGTGCTCGACGAGCGCATCTGCGATGGCTATTACTATGCTTCTTCGCTGAGGTTGATGACGAAATACCTGCTCGATCCTTCTATTTTACTTACACCACCTGCCAAAGTGGTGAAGGACGAGGGAGTTTGAAGATAATGATTAATGATAAATGATTAATGATTAATGGGTGGGGTTAAGGGAGGATTTGCGTTTTAATTTTTAATGATAAATGATTAATGATAAGTGATTAATTGGTGCATTGATGGGTTATTGTTGGTTTAGTTCGAGGAGAAATAGAGGGGAGTATTCGCGGTAAAGGGCGTTCTGAAAGGTTCGTTTGCCCTGCTTTTCAATTTCGCCGTTTACGGTGCCTACAATGCTGAAATTTCCGCGGAATTTGCGGTTTGCGTTTAATGCTTTCGGATGGATTTTTAGGTAGATGGTCTTTTCGGTTTCTCCGGGAAGTAACTGTACCGGATCCATGGTTATTTGTCGTAACTTTTTGTTCAGATTGAGTTCGATGGGTTCGCTGAAGCCTTGCCGTCTTTCAATTTTTAAGTGAATGGGCACCACGCTGTCGGTTGGCTCCACCTGAATGGGGTGGTGTATTGCTTTTTCCGACTTAGCATTTAGTTTTAATGCAAAAGGCGCAGCTTCGGTGATGGCTGCTTCGAATCCGGCTGCCGGAATATGATGGGTGTAGTAAAATGCCTGCATCATATTGTCGGCGGCAATTGCTTTTTGGGTTAGCGTTTCAGCTTCTTTTCCCTTTAAAGTTGCGGTGGCCAGCACTTCCGGGGTGAGTTTACTTTCCTTTGCATCGGCTGGGGCCGTGACCGAGATTTCCCAGCTTTTGGCGCCTGCGTTGGTGCTTAAATGGCTGGTTGTGTATCCTTTGGGAAGTCCTTTGATGGAGAAGTCGAGTGCCGGTACAAATTTTTCCTTGCTGATAATATCAACGCGAAACAAGCCGGTTCCACCTTTGGGGATGTTCATGGTGGCCGGCGATACAAACACTTCGAAGTTGGGGATGCGGGTGCTTCGTTCTAAGATGTAGAAGTAATCGGGACCGTAGTTTCCGGAGATATCCTTCACTTCCACAACATAGATTCCTTCCTTTACGGCCTTATACTGCACCACAGGGTCGGCATGGTGGGTCATTAATCCCTGAAAAGCATCTTCCACATCGTCCGATTCGGCCACAACGGTTCCTCGTGCATCTTTTATCCGGATGCTGGCGTCCATCATCGAGCCAATTCGGCGTGCATTAATCGTGAGGGCAATGTTTTCGTTTCTTTGTGCATAGAGCTCATAGGTTTTTATCTGATGTGTCTTTTCGAGTGTTTCGTAAATAATATCTCCCGTTTCCAGCAGGTAGTTTTCGGTTGGATTTTGTTCGAAGTTACTGGCTTTACTTACTCCCCAAAAAGTAAGGGGATTGGTTACAAAACCGTTTTTGCCCGTTGCTTTCAGGGCATTGTAACCTTCCTTATTTGCTTTGTAGGAGAGGGAAGTAGTAGCGAGATTGACGCCTTTTAGTTCTACTTTTGTCTTTTTGCCCACTTTCCCGGCTGCCGGTGTGATGTACTCAAGGTAGGGAATTTCGCCCAGGTCAATCCGGTAGTTAAAGTCTTCCCGACCGCGAAACACCGCATCCTGAATGGTCAGCAGATAGGTATCGGTTTCGGGGAGGGTAGTGATGATCACCGGATCCACATTGTTGCGGTAATCGTCGCAGAACGCAATCTCTTTTCCCCGACTGTTGGTGATGCGCATCACCGGCTGAAACCATCCGGGCACCGCATCGGCAATGTAGGGCACTAAGGTTCTGCCTTTTGCTGTGGCCACCAACTGCATCCCTTTGGTACCTTTAAAGGAATAGTAATCGATTTCCCCGGGCAGGATTTGTCCGCACAAAGTTACGGGCAGACTGTTTACCAGATTGGGTTGTGCCAGCGTCGATCCTTTCTTTTCCGCTTGATTCGGGTATTGCCCTACTTCGAACGGGAGCTTGTTGGAAATGCCGCTCTTCGATTTGAGTCGTAAATCGCGGAGTCCGGGTGTGGCTTTCTTGTCTATTGTTACTTTAACGTAAATTCGTTCCTCTAATTGCGGACTACTCTGGTCGTTGAGTTTGGCACCGCCTTTTCGTTTGCGTTGCTGCGTTGTGGTTTCCTGAGTATAAAGTTCCGTTTTCACAATGCCATCGCCGCTAATCAGTACTTCCGTGGTGTTTTTAATGTTCAGTCCGCCGATTTCGATGCCGACAGTAGAGCCTGTTTCGCCACCTGCGGGATAGATGAAGCCAATCGACATTTTTTGAGCCGAAACCAGCAGCGTGCCGGCCAGCAGGAGAAGGGATAGTAGGATGTGTTTCATGTTTTTTGTCGGTGTAGAGAAGTTTTACCTTCTTACTTGTTGGTTTTTATCAGTTCGTACAGCAGTCCGTTGCTTTGTCCTTCTTTTCCCAGCGAAGGCAACACCGGAATTTCCCCTTCGGAGATGTGCGGAAGCGTTCCCTTCGGATTAATTCCCATCAGCAAATATACTGTGCCGATGAGGTCGCTCGGATAGACCTTTCGTTCCACAATCTCTTCGCCTGTCTTATCGGTTTTGCCCACTACCTTTCCGGGGATAAAGCCACCACCGGCCACTAAGTAGCTGAAGGCCTTACCATAATGGGCCCGTCCTCCGTTCCAGGGCGCTTCCCATTGCACACGGGGCGTACGACCAAATTCACCACCGCACAACACGATGGTACTTTCGAGCAGCCCTTTCGCATCGAGGTCGGCCAGCAAGGCAGATAGTGCCTGATCGAGCTCGGGAAGCATCTCGTTCATCCGTTGAAAGTGCTTTTTGTGCGTATCCCAGCCCGTGGTGCGTACATTGATAAAAGGCACGCCGGCTTCCACCAATTTGCGGGCAGCCAGGCACGATTGCCCGATGCGGTGCATGCCGTAGCGTTCGCGTGTTTCAGCACTCTCACTGCTTAGGTCGAACGCTGCCCGCGATTCGCCAAAGATAAACCCGACATTACGCCCGCGCATCGAGTCCACCTGTTCGCTCACATCCGGATTGTTGAAAGTGGGAGAGAGCTTTTCAATAGTTTTCAAGAGCTGCATCCGTTGCTGAAAGCGATCTTCCGGTACAAAGGAATTGATGATTCCTTCCACCTCGAACGCACTTTTTTCCGGAGCACCACCGGTGTCGAACGACTTGTAGGCATTGCCCAGAAACCCGCCTTCGTTGAAGCGGTTGTTGGCAGCGGTGAGTGAAATGTAGGGCGGGAGAATGCCGGTATAACTATCTTTTTTGAAATACGAAATCACAGCGCCATACGACGGATACACGATAGATCCGCCACTCAGGTCACCGGTAATCATGGCGTAATGACCTGTCTCGTGAGCAAATACACCATGTGTCATGCTGCGTATCAGACTGTACTTATCAGTTTGTTGCGCCAGCAAAGGCAGTTTCGAACCAATGATGATGCCCGGAACGTTGGTTGTACTCACTTCTTTGAAATTACCGAAAATATCGCGGGTTGCTTCAGGCTTAGGGTCGAAGGTGTCGGTTTGTGCCGGACCACCGTCCAGATAAATAAGGATCACCGACTTTGCTTTTTGTGCCGGTACGTGGTTGATGAACACACTTAACAACAGGATGAAAGTGTAGATTCGTAAGTGGCTGTATGGTGTGGATTTCATGTGTCAGTATTTTTAAATGGTCGTGTTAACCTGCATGTCTGATTGCCTGTAGCGATGCTCGTTTCATCCTTTCAGTGATTGTATAAAAATTCGATACTGTTGATTTGAGTCCACAGAATATCCGTAGCTAAGTTGCGCAACGAGAGCTTGTTGGTTTTCGCGTATTCACGGTAAACGTCAATTTCCTGTTGGGTAGGGAACCGCGAGAGGGTCATCAGTGTAATAGCGCGGCACAGTGCGGGGATGTTGGGATGCTGTTTGCTCAGTTCGTTAAGTACCGGACTTTTTCTGATGCGCTCCTCCAGCTCGCGTGAATTCATGAGGTAGAGCAGTTGTCGTGCTGTAAGCGTACTGTTGCGCTGACTCTCGAGCGACACATCCCGCGACACCCTTCCGAACAGTTCCAGTGCCGAGCTCGATACCGTGGCATCACCCAAATCGACCGAGCGTGTACCGGCAGGATAATAGGTGAAGGGCTCGGGAACGCGGCTGCGGTATTCGTCGGAAATGCCTGTAACATCGGCAAGTGCATCCACCAACACTTCCGCGGGCAGGCGCTGAGTGGTAAATGTAGCTTTTGCGGGAAGTTGCTGTGTTCTGGTCATTCCTTAGCGCTGTAATTGTTGTGCAGCAACATTCCCCCCGTCCTGATAAAGCTCCGAATTCAAAATCAGTTTCAGCAAAGCCTTTGTATCGTATCCCGAAGCAATAAACTGCCGTGTCAGCTTATCGAGCAATGCTTTATCGGAAGGTGGATTGTGAGCTCCCCAATCGTCGGGTTCATTCACAATTCCTTTTCCAAACACCCAGTACCACAAGCGGTTGGTCATTACCGCCGCAAATTGCTGGTTCGAGGGGTGGGTAAGCCAGTCGACATAGGCGGTTCGCCAGTCTTCACCCTCGTTAAGAGGCAGCTGCGTGTTATCGGCTAATTTTACCGACCTTTTCCGGGCTTTGTATTCGGTATCGATGTAAATAATTTCCTCTTTCCATTCCTTAGTCGGTTTATACTTCAGTTGTTCGAAGCAGGCTGCTCCTTCATCTTTACAATTTCGATTTCCCAGAAACAGTACGTTGATATTCTGATAAATATTTTCCGGTGTTTTTTTCAAAAAGGCTCTGTAGAAATTCACTGCCGGCGACCGGAAATTACTTCCGGAAGAAAGCAAAAGCCGGCGAACAAATTCCGTATAAGGCACATTGGTATTTATTTGCTCATAGACCCAGCGGTTGTAGGCCTGTACGCCATTGGGCCACAGATTGCTCGGAAACTCCGACTTAATACGCAGGATATCGCCCCAGCGCATCACCATGTACCGCACATACTCCTCCGAATCGAGCAGTGAATCGATAAGCAGCGCCCGTTTGTCGTGCTTCACGGAAGTGAGAAACTGTTCCGCTTTTTCGGCTTTTGGCAGTCGTCCCGTAAGCACGAGATAGGTTCTGCGAAGAAATACCTCGTCGCTGCAGGTGTTGAGTGCTGCCTTGCCTTGGCCATCCTGTTTGCTGCTATTCTCCGAAACGATTACACCATCCTGATCGTTAAAACTCTGCGCAACGTTTACCCCAACCTGTTTGCTTATGCTTACCGTTACGTTTCCCTGTAGCCATATAGCCGGAAGCACCATCACCAAAATGAAAAGTATGTTTTTCATAACACTTAAAATTTACAATTCCAACCTTGCCACTCCTTCAATTTCAACCAGTAATTCTTTTCTGCAGATATCCGCCTGCATATACACTACCGGAATTCCTGCCCACTGTTTTTCAACTTCAGCCTGAATGACTTCTGCATCCTCCTTGTTTTTAAAATACACCCGCAGGCTTACAAAAGTAGTTACAAAGTCGGTAATACCAACAGGTCTCAGGTTTTCCTCCGAAATGAGGAAGTTAATATTTTCGATGGTTTGCCGGGTTTGCAATTCTGCATTCAGACTATGCATACTTTCCTCGCCACGAATAGCCGCCGTACCCGAAACATAACACAGTCCGGATTGCTGATTAAGAAGGATTTTGCCCCGTTCAAATTTGGGTGTGGCCAATGGGATGATGGTGGTTGTTTCTTTCATTCCCGAAGATAAACTTTTCTTTTCACTTTTTGGATTGGTCACAGTAGTGATGGTCGCTTTTTTCCGCAATTCTGCAGGTTCATTTGTCTCAATTTTTGCAAACGAACGTTGTTTTTCTCCCACTAATTTCGATTGCGAATAGTGATGTGCCGCCACCTGCAGGGGGTTATCGATGGGAAGTATCCGAACTTGCGGTGTAGTGAAAATACAGGCAATCAGACTGATAATCAATCCCTGGATAGACATTCCGATGCCCGTTGCTGCGGGATAACCCCGTTCGTGCCAGTCGTCGGAGCTTTTGTAAAAACGTGCGCGTGCTTCGTTGAACGCCTGATAGTGCTGCATGCCATTCTCCGCTTCGGTAATATGCCCGATATAGTTCCATTGCCGCACGATATCGCCGGCCCTGAATCCTTCTTCCTGAAAAACAGTAGCAATCCGTTGAAAAAGCACCTTGCCCTGAAAAGCCATGTTTTCCGACATATCCGTGCACCTGATGCCTTCCATAATCAGTGCTTTCTCGTGCTTGTTTTCGATGAGTATGTAGGGAGTTTCAGCGACAGTTTTGTAGCTCATCTTATCAGGAGTATCGCCCGGAGATAAATAAAGCGCTTCTGCTGCAAGTCCTTCTGTAAAAATGACAGGCTGAGCAACAAATCCAATCAGCGGACGGGAAGATGGATAAACGGATGCCAGCACTTCATGCAGGATACGAAGTTTTTCCTCGTAATCTCCGTTGGTTGCTGCCCCGAAAAAAGTGATTCGAAGAAGTGGAAGTGTGGTATCAAGTTGATCTGCAAGCACCTGTACTGTATTACTAAAGTCGGTGCTTTGTGCTGTGTAGCTATGGTAGTGAAATCTGGTTTGAATCATTCAATCGATTGTGTATTTAAAATAACCCCTACATAGACTGATTGGATTAATAAAAGTTTAATCGGTTTAAAATGATTGAATTTTTACAGCGTAAATATTATACAAATATTTTGATATAGTACAAATATGGTGTATTTTTGTGTTTAAAATGTGAAAGAAGGATAATTAATTAAAACTATCTGCCAGATAGTTGATGAACCGTATAAGTAATAACTCTTAAATTTTAAAGGTATGAGAACAACAATTATTTCGTTGGTTTTAACCGCGATTCTTGTAATGATGAGTGGTTGTGATTTGCTTTGGGGCAGTGCTGGTGGTGATGTTGCTTTTACATTAAAGAACTCATCCGATGAAGATGTGCATTTGTGGATTAGTGGTGAAAGTATAGGTCCATCAAATAAAGTGAGTCCTGGTGGTAAAAGGTCTGCATACAAGTCTTTTGTTGATGATGAGGGAAAATCAATCTATGCTGACGATCAATCGGCCGTTGTAACAGTATATGCTGGTAGAAATGGTTCAGTTATTACCAGTGAAATCTATGAAATGGATGCGAATAAATCATCAAAATTTACCGTTAGCTTCAATGGATCCAGCCTTTCCGGAGGTGCCCGATAAACAGTTGTATTTATGATACATCACCTCTGATTTGTTTTTTTGTACCTGCTATACTATCTTTGCATGACTATACATAAAACAATACTTGTGAAAACAATTCTAAGCGCATTGGTGATGTTCGCATTTCTCATTGGGTTGAGTGGATGCGAAGGAACAGAAGATGTAACTAAAATAACAGTTACCCTTACAAATACTTCAAAAGAAGAATTTCATATGTGGGCAAATTACGAACGCGCTGATCCTTCCAATAAACTGAAGCCGGGTGTGAAGCGGGAAAAAGTATTTACCTATAAAACCAAAACCGGCGAAGATGCAGGGTATATAATCTCTGCTTTCGCCGGTAAAATTGATGACAAAGTTTTTTCCAAACAATTCGTCTTAAAAACAGATCAACCAACCGACCAGATTTCTATCAATTTTGATGGGGTAAATCTGGTGCAGGCTGATTAAACGATTAAACGCAACTCATTTCCAACTCCTCACCCATTAATCATTAATCATTAATCATTAATCATTTAATCAGGTATTGTTCGGAGATGGACCGGTGCGATTGAACCCGTTCAATTGTATCGCCAAACATATCGGCGCAACTCAGGATTTTTGCTTTTGTGCACTTTACGCAATCGAAGGGAATGGAGTCGGTAAAGGCAATTTCGGTGAGCGACGATTCCATGATGCGGCTGGAAGCATTACCCGACATGACGCCATGCGTTACAATTGCACGCACCGAGTTGGCTCCGTTTGCCATCATCAGGTCAGCAGCTTTGCACAAGGTGCCGGCAGTGTCCACCATATCGTCTACAATAATCACATCTTTGCCCTTCACATCCCCGATAATCACCATTTCACCAATCACATTGGCTTTTTCACGGGTTTTGTGACACAAGACCATCGGCACATCGAGGTGACGAGAATAGGTGCCGGCACGTTTCGAACCACCCACGTCGGGCGATGCAATCACCAGATTCTCAAGTTTCAACGATTGAATATAAGGAATGAAGATTCGCGAGGCATAGAGGTGATCCACCGGAACATCAAAAAATCCCTGAATCTGATCGGCATGTAAATCCATCGTTATTACACGGTCGACACCGGCCACACTCAGCAGGTCGGCAATCAGCTTGGCACCAATCGATACACGAGCCTTGTCTTTGCGGTCCTGCCGCGCCCATCCGAAATAAGGAATTACAGCAATAATCTTATACGCCGATGCCCGCTTGGCAGCATCAATCATCAGCAAGAGTTCCATTAAATTGTCGGAATTGGGGAAGGTGGACTGTATCAGGTAAATGTATTGTCCGCGAATCGATTCCTCGTATGAAACAGCGAACTCCCCATCGGCAAAATGTTCGATATTCATGTTGCCAAGTGGAGAGCCCAGACTTTTGCAGATTCGTTCTGCTAAATACCGGCTATTGGTGCCGGCAAATAATTTGAATTTAGATGCGGGTGAAGTCATGGAGGCACTAAAAAGATGTTGTGTTGAATTTCTCTGCAAAAGTACGACATTATCTTCTATTTTGTACGCTCTGTTTTGATAAAAATTACCTTTTGCAATCGTTTGAAATGAAAATGGGCCGATTTTAACACCACTCAACTGATTGATAAGCGTATTCATTTTAATTTTGAACTGCAATTGAAGAAGGTCATTTGCGCTTCAATTTCATAGACCAAAGATAATCACATGAAACGTCCATGTAAAAATAATTAGTAAGCACATAAGTCAATGATTATTTTAACAGGGTAAGTTCCATCTGACAACTAAAAAAATCAATTACAAACAGATGAAAATACATTTTTCAATACGGTATAAAACGGTGTGGGGACAACGATTGCTGGTATCCGGCAATATTCCTGCATTGGGCATGGGCGATTTTCAGAAGGCCATG
>JANJXE010000289.1 GCA_024709185.1 Paludibacter sp. | reverse complement strand
CAACAGCGGTACAAACCACCATCGGCAACCTCAGGGAAGGAATGTATAAATTCATTATGACCGTTACTAACACCGAGCAACGCAGCTCGACCGATGACGTGTTTGTGATGGTAACTTCCACACCGAATGTAGCTCCGAATGTTAGCCTGACCGGTCCTTTGGCAAATGCCAGCTTCCGCCAGGGAGAAGAAATCAACCTGACAGCCGTTGCCAGCGATTTCGATGGCAGCATTCTGAAAGTTGAATTCTATAAAAACAATGAACTGATTGGAAGCGATGAAACTGCTCCTTATTCATTAACGTGGAAACCGGCACCCGGCAACTATCAGCTTACAGCTAAAGCCTTTGATAACGATGGAGGAACCGGTACCTCTACAGCAGTGCCTGTTACTGTTTCGGAAGTAAAATCCTGTACGGTGAACTCAAAAAGTGCCAGCCAGGGTTCGTTTAGTTCGGGTTACATCGTCACATGGGAAACCGTGAACACCGATGTGATTATCACCTGGGAATTGCTCGACAACAAAGACGGTGTGGTAGCCTATTTATGGACACAGACGCCCTTCAGCGAACGTCAGCTGAACAGCATTGGCACAAAGAAATTCCAGATAACACTGAGCAATCAGACTCCTGGAGCAACACTTACCTACGCCTGTAAGTTTGCCTTTGCAGGAGGAATGTCGGTTACCAGTTACCAGAGCTACAAAGTGGGCGACAACTGCAATGCCACATCGGTAGAAACACCGCAGCTGAGACAGGATTTCTTCTATCCCAATCCGGTACGCAATGAGCTTACCCTTCATGTAGAAGAGGGTACACATCAGCTAACTGTATTCAACATGGCCGGGATGAAAATTATGGAAACTTCCGTTGAAAATGGAAATCCAACAGATGTATCGCAATTGCCCGGAGGGATTTACTACATCAGTGTAGTTACAGAGAACAAGAAAATCTATCGTTCAAAATTGATTAAAAAATAAACAGGTATGAAACGAGCATGTAACTACTTCACATCCAAGATTATGATAATGTTTGCATGCGAGTTCCATACGACCTTTAAAAAACAAATTATTATCGTATGAAACGTAATTATATTATCCTGCTGCTGTTCGTAGCCGGTCTTACCGCCGGAGCACAGGACTATAAGCTTGTATGGGAAGAAGATTTTGAAAATCCGGAACTGAATTCTCAAATCTGGACATCCGAATACAATAACAAAGGAGGTGGAAATCACGAAGCCCAGTTTTACACGCCCCGTAATGTTAGTATCGAAAAACACCCCTCGGGAACAGGTTGCCTGGTGTTAAGGGCTAAACGGGAGACTTATAAAGGTCGTCCGGCCACATCGGGAAGGGTAAATACCGCAGGCAAGCTAACGGTTAAATACGGTAAAATTGACGTGCGGGTGAAAGTACCCAAAACTGAAAATGGTCTGTGGCCCGCATTCTGGATGCTGGGCGACGACATAGCCGAAGTTGGCTGGCCACGTTGTGGTGAAATTGACATCATCGAAATTGGCAATTTTCAGGGAATTGCAGACGGCGTACAGGATCGTTACTACAACGGAGCATTGCATTGGGGTGAAAGCTGGAACCACGGTCAACACCCGAACCTGGCCATGCACAATGTAGCCGGTTATTCCCTGCAGGAAGGTTTTCATCTGTTTACACTGATTTGGACACCCGATTCGGTGAAAATGTACCTCGATCAGGATAAGTACCCCGATGTGGAACCCTACTTTTACATGGCGATAAACAAAAGTGATGAACTCAACAATCCGGGACGTTATTTTCACAAACCTTTCCATTTTGTAGCCAATCTGGCTGTTGGAGGAGGATTTACCGGTCTGCCTTATTATCCGCGAAAATTCAATATCTTTCCATCGTGGAACAAGAATTTTAAGAAAATGACAGCCTTGCCTCCCCGTGGTGAGTCGGCCACTATGTACATCGACTACATCCGTATCTACCAAAACGGAACACCGGGAGAAGAATTTTATATTAAAAAATAATTATTACCGTATGAAAGAAATCTCAGGAAAATTTGTAACCATCCAGGGTGAACGGTATTACGAAATTCAACATTTTGATGCCATGCAACCGTTTTTCATCAGCATTGCCAGCGAATCTGATGTGTGGATGTATTTATCGTCGAATGGAAGTCTGTCGGCCGGCCGTCGCAATCCCGACAATGCCCTATTTCCCTATTATACCGATGATAAAATCACTGATTCGGCAGAGATTACAGGAAGCAAAACGATCCTACGAATTCCTCAGAATAAGGGATTTAAAGTATGGGAGCCCTTTTCCGACCGCAACGAGGGTTTGTATTCGATCGAACGTTCCATTGCAAAATGTACAAGCGGAAATAAACTACTGTTTAAAGAAATCAATCACGACCTGGGACTTACCTTCAGTTACCTGTGGACGAATTCCGATCGTTTTGGAATAATTCGCAAAAGTTGGCTCACCAATCATTCCGACAAGAACATCGCTTTTGAAATGCTGGATGGTATTCAGAACATACTTCCGGCAGGCATCGACCGTGCTACTCAGAATGAATATTCAACCCTGGTGGATGGATACAAAAAAACGGAACGTATCACCGATTCCACGTTGGCACTGTACCGGATGGAAGCTATTTTAGTGGACAGGGCCGAACCAAGTGAGAGTCTGCGCGTAAACACCGTTTGGAGCACTGCAACTGAAGCCAATGGATTTCTGATGAGTTCCGCTCAGCTTCGTAACTTCCGCCTGGGAATGGAGATTATGCCCGAGAACGAGTCGAAGGGTGTTCGGGGAGCATACTTCATCTATAGCACCGGAACAATTTTACCCGGTGAAGTACTTCAACAGTACATCGTGGCCGATTTGAATCAGGATGCTGACGCTGTAGCTTCGCGACTCCATTTTTTACATACCGAAAAAGAAATTTCGCTTCAGCTGGAAGAAAGTATTGCAGCAGGAACTGCAACGCTCAAAGCCCTTGTAGCCAGTGCCGATGGTATTCAGCATACTGCCGATGAAAATGTCACTGCACGTCATTTTTCAAATGTGCTTTTCAACCTTATGCGCGGTGGTATTTATAACGATGAATACCGTATTGATGGAAAAAGCTTCAGCCAGCATGTTTCTCATTTCAACAAGCAAATTGCTTTCCGGCACCAACAGTTTTTATCACAATTAAAAGGTTGCTACCAACACCAGGATTTACAGCTGCTTATACAGGAACAAAACGATGCACAGCTTTTCCGGCTTTTTCAGGAATACCTGCCGCTCACCTTCAGTCGCCGCCACGGTGACCCCAGCCGCCCCTGGAACAATTTCAACATACGTGTGAAAGACTCCAACGGCAATAAGCTTATCTCGTGGCAAGGCAACTGGCGCGATATTTTCCAGAACTGGGAAGCTCTGTCGTTGTCGTATCCGCTGTATATCAATGGAATTATTGCCAAATTTCTGAATGCCAGCACGGTAGATGGCTATAATCCCTATCGCATTACAAGCGAGGGAATCGACTGGGAAGAAATTGAACCCGATAATCCCTGGTCGAATATCGGATACTGGGGCGATCATCAGATCATCTACCTGTTGAAATTGCTCGAACTTTCAGCAGATCATGCACCAGCTTCTTTTTACGATATGGTGGCCAACCATCGCTTTGCTTACGCCAACGTGCCCTATCGTATCAAAAGCTATGCGCAAATTGTGAACAATCCGAAAGATACCATTTTGTTTGACAGCCAGTTGCATCATCAGATACACAAGTTGGAAAAGGAACTGGGAGCCGATGCGCGACTAGTGCAAACGCCCTCGGGAGAAGTTAAACTGGTTAGCTTTACAGAAAAAATATTAGTGACCTTGTTGGCTAAACTCACCAATCTTATTCCGGGTGCCGGTATCTGGATGAATACCCTGCGCCCAGAATGGAACGATGCAAATAATGCGCTGGTAGGTACCGGCGCGTCGATGGTTACCCTGTATTACCTACGCAGGTTTGTTGATTTTATGGAACGGATATATCTCCATACTACGGTCGAAAAGCTGACAATCGGATCTGATCTTAACATCCTGCTTCAACAGATTCAGCAAATACTGATTGATTTTACTAACGAGGCTGAAGAAGGTTTTGATACCATCGCCCGACGGAGCTTTGCTGACAAAATGGGTATGGCTGCTGAAAACTACCGGAATACGGCCTATCAATCCACATCGGTTAAAGAAGTCACTATTCCTAAAAGTGAACTTCAGTTGTTTTTCAAACTGGCCCTGAAGCATATCGATCATACCATTACGATAAACAAGCGAAACGATCATCTTTACCACGCTTACAATCTGGTTCGTTACACCGACACCGGCATCGAAATCCGTTACCTGAGTGAAATGCTCGAAGGGCAGGTTGCTGTGCTGAGTTCCGGAAAACTGAACCCTTACGAAACGGTTCAATTGCTCGATGCCTTACGCAACAGCGCGCTTTACCGTGCCGATCAGCAGAGTTATATGCTGTATCCCAATAAAAAGCTGGCTCTTTTCATGGATAAAAATATACTTCCGAAAGAAGAGGTGAATGCGATTCCACTGTTGGTGTCCTTGCTTAAGAAAGGCGATAAACGCATCATTAGTAAGGATTTGAACGGCAACTATCATTTCAATGCCGGGTTCAACAATGCCGGATTTTTGCAAAAAGCACTCGAACAGCTTTCAGCATCGGGAGAATACACTATCCAACAGGATGAGAAAAACCGCATTCTGAATTTGTATGAAAAAGTCTTTGATCATCAGTCGTTTACAGGCCGTTCGGGCACCTTCTACAAATACGAAGGTCTGGGAAGCATTTACTGGCACATGGTTTCGAAGCTTTTGTTGGCTATTGCCGAAAATATCGAAAAAGCAAAACATACATGCGAACGTGAGGACATTCTCACCCGTCTGCGCCAGCATTACTACGAAGTAAAGAAAGGAATCGGAGCTCATAAACAACCGCAGGAATATGGTTCGTTCCCCTTCGACCCCTACTCGCATACGCCGGTGATGGCAGGCGTTCAGCAGCCGGGAATGACCGGACAGGTGAAGGAAGACATCATCAGTCGGTTTATGGAACTGGGTATTAAAGTCGAAAATGGACGGATCATCATTGAGCCGGGCTTGCTGCGAAACGAAGAATTTGTTCAGCAGGATGGAGCTTTAGCCGAACTGTCATTCAGCTATTGTGCCGTACCGTTTAGTTATCGAAAAGATGGAAAAACCGGTACCGAAGTAGTTTTCAGTAATGGTTCGATCGAGGAAAATGAAAACTATTACCTTTCACCACTCGTAAGTAAGCTGATATTTAGCCGTAGTAAAGAGATCAAATCAGTCATCGTTCATTTTTAATTCCTTTGACAATGAAACGAGCATGTAACTACATCACATCAAAAGCCATGATAATGTTGGTATGCGAGTTCCATACGAACATTAAAAAATCAATTATTATCGTATGAACAGAGCATTGAAAACCATTGCCATAGCACTCCTTGTTGCACTGTCGTCCTGCGGAAATCTATCCACTCAGGAACCGGACATCCAACAATCGAAACGTGACTTGCTGTCCGGGACCCACAAAGCGGTGTGTTATTCAGGCTTCAGGGCCGGACAATATCCCGACCGTGGCGAAGGAGCTGTGAATCCATCCCGCGAACAGATTCTCGAAGACTTGCGCATTCTAACTGATAAAGAAGACTTTAAACTAATTCGTCTATACGATAGCGGTGAAAATTCGGCAACAGTTCTGGAGTTGATTCAGGAACACAAAATAGACCTTAAGGTAATGTTGGGCATCTGGCTGAATGCAGAACTCAGCAATCACGAAACCTGTGCCTGGCTTACCGAACCCATTCCGGAAGAAACCCTGGCAGCGAATAAGCTGATTAATCGCGCTGAAATCGAAAAGGGCATCGCACTGGCCAATCAGTACCGAAAAATTGTTGTGGCGGTAAATGTAGGAAACGAAACCCTGGTCGACTGGAACGATCACCGGGTGGATGTGGACACGCTGATTTCGTATGTTCAACACGTAAAGAAGAATATTAAACAACCCGTTACCGTAGCCGAAAACTACGAATGGTGGGCGGCTCAGGGTAAGAAACTTGCTGCAGAGCTCGACTTCATTGCCATCCATATCTATCCGGTATGGGAAAATCGCGACATCGAAGAAGGCATCCGGTATTCGATTGAAAATGTGCAAAAAGTACGTGATTCACTTCCCGAAAGTCGCATTGTAATCAGCGAAGCCGGATGGGCAACCACCGCATCGGAATTTGGAGAAAGGGCCAGTGAAGAAAAGCAACAGCGTTATTACGACTGGCTGATGGAATGGTCGAAGCAAATGAATATCACCACCTTCTTCTTTTCAGCCTTCGACGAACCCTGGAAGGGAGATCCCGGGAATCCGCTGGGCGCCGAAAAACACTGGGGATTGTACTTCGAAAATCGAACCCCGAAACTTGTGCTGCAAAAAAATAGCATGAGGAAATCGATTCAATGAGATTCTATCCTATACTTTAAGTAACGATTCCCTGTAAATTGAATATAAAAAAAACGTATAATCTATGTCTACAACCAAAACACTTCCTTTCGACATCGTTCCATGGGGTCAAAAAATAGCCTTCGGATCAGGGCATCTGGCCAATCAGCTTTTCCCCGCAGCCCTGGGTATTTTCATGGTGGTATTGGTGCTATCGCTGAAGATGGACCCCTTTCTGGCAGGAGTATTAGCAGCACTTCCGCGTATTTTCGATGCACTTACCGATCCCATCATGGGCTATGTTTCGGACAATACCCGTTCCCGCTGGGGACGACGCAAACCCTATATTCTGGCAGGAAGTATCATCACCGGACTTACCTTTATGGTGATGTGGCAGTTGTATCCCGAAAATTCGCAGACCTATAATTTCTTTTATTTCCTACTCTTTTCGCTGGTATTCTACACCGGCTATACTATTTTTGCCACTCCACTCATTGGATTAGGGTATGAAATGAGTCCCGATTACAATGAACGCACCCGACTGATGGCCGTTTCTCAATGGATGGGACAAATTGCCTGGATGATTGCACCCTGGTTCTGGGTGATTATCTACAACCCTGATATTTACCCTTCTGCCCCGGAAGGTGCCCGTAACCTATCGTTTTGGGTAGGCGGACTCTGTATGCTGTTGGGTATTATGCCGGCTCTGTTTTGCAAGGAACTTGAATTAAAAGCCCTTAAGGAAGATGCAAAGCTAAATTTGAAAAACCTGGCAGCAAATACAAAAGATTTTCTGAAGGGAATAAAACAAACATTCAGCTCCAAGCCCTTTTTAAAACTGTGTGGAGCTACCTTCCTCATCTTTAACGGATTTCAAACCATCGCCCAGTTTGCTTTCTTTATTATCATTTTTTACCTTTACAATGGGGATACGGTAGCTGCCGGTCACTGGCCTGCCTGGTTTGGAACTGTAAGTGCTATGGCGACTGCTTTTCTGGTAATTCCGGTTATCACTGTACTATCGCAAAAAATTGGTAAAAAAAATGCCTTTATCGTGGCAACCCTGATTTCTATGGTGGGATATGCTCTGAAATGGTGGGGTTTCAATCCGGAAAATCCCTACATGATGTTTATTCCTATTCCGTTGATGTCGTTTGGCATCGGGGGCTTATTTACCCTTATGATGTCGATGACTGCCGACGTATGCGACCTCGATGAACTGGAAAACGGAACCCGACGCGAAGCTACTTTCGGAGCTGTTTACTGGTGGATGGTGAAATTAGGTACCGCTGTAGCGCTCCTCACGAGTGGTGCTGTGCTCAACCTGATAGGCTTCGATCAGAATGCGACTGCCCAGACTTCCGAAGTGCTTACCCGCCTTCGACTGGCAGATATCATCATTCCGGTTACTACCGGACTCATTGCTATCCTGGTTATCTGGAAATACGATGTAACAGAAGCCAAAGCCAATGAGATTCGCGCATTATTAACCGCCCGAAGAGAAAAATCCAGTCAGTAAGCACACGAAAATCAACGATTTTACATGTTGAAATGGCTGTCGAAATATGTTATACAACACATAAATATGCAATCCGCTGATATTCAATAGACTTATCGATTCATCTGTAGAAATTTTGAGAGTTGACAAGGCCCTGTTTGCGTATTTTTGTGTGGTAAAAAAGTAGACATGTTCAATATATTCCTGCTATTTTTGCAAGAGCTGAAACCTACAAACAAATACAATTCAAAAAAATCAAATTCAAATACAATGAACAACTTGAGAAGATTACTAACGGTACTAATCACTACGCTGCTTACCTCAGCTCTGTTTGCACAGACGCTGAATATAGTTGGTGAGGTAACAGCAGCCGACGATGGGCTCCCGATGATGGGAGTGAATGTTTTTGTTTCAGGAGTCTCCGGGCAGGGAACCATTACCGACATCAATGGGAAATACAGTATTTCTGTACCTGTGGGCAAAAGTATTGTGTTCCGCTACATTGGTTACAAGGAAAAGGTAATCGCTGTGAATCAGTCGGGAACCGTGAATGTGGTACTCGAACCCGATGCCAAACTGCTCGATGAAGTGGTAGCCATTGGTTATGGTACCATGAAAAAGAGCGACCTTACCGGATCGGTGAGTTCGATTAAAGCAGATGCTTTGCAAAAAACACCGGCAGCTGGTATCGACCAGGCCTTGCAGGGACGTGCAGCGGGTGTAACGGTAAATGCCAATTCGGGTCAACCCGGAGCGCAGGCCGAAATTCGTATCCGTGGTATCGGTACAGTAAACAACAGTGCCCCGATTTTCGTAGTCGATGGTACTATTGTCGACAATATTTCGTTTTTAAGTACCAACGATATTGAATCAACCGAAATTCTGAAAGATGCTTCGGCAACTGCAATTTACGGTTCGCGGGGTGCCAACGGCGTTATCCTGGTAACAACTAAAAAAGGAAAAGAAGGTCAAAGTAATATTTCCTTAAATGCTTATTTTGGAGTACAAAACCGCTGGCGTAGTCTGGAGTTAATGCAATCGGAAGAGTTTGCCAAAACCCTGATTTCACTCAACAATGTAGCTTCGGAACGTACTTATTTCCGCAACAATGGCTTCAACAAATGGCTCACTGCCTATCGCCTGGGCCGTTCGCCCTATTATCCGGTAGTAAAAACCGATACCAATCCCAATGGACTGGATTATGCGAGTATTGAAACCGACTGGCAGAATGAAGTTTTCGTACCGAACGCACCGATTCAGAACTATCACCTCTCAATCGACGGAGGTACCGATAAAGGAAACTACGTAATCAGTGCCAGCTACTTCAATCAGGACGGAACGATTATAGGGTCGAACTTCGAACGTCTTACCCTGCGTATCAACAGCTCACACAAAGTGCGCAGCTGGCTGAAAATCGGTGAGAACCTTTCGTTTATGTCGTCGACCGGCCGCAATGCGATGAACAACAACTCCAGTCCGGGTGCTTCGGTACTTTCGGCAGCGTTGGCGATGGCTCCCTGGGATCCTACCCATTTCCCAGCAGGATCGGTGAATATCGATGGTAAAGACCTAAGCGGACAAATCGCAGCTTCTTCCAACTTCCGGAATGTTACCAATCCGTTTTCGATGGTTGAAAACAGCGAACCGTCGAACAACGTAGAACGTTGGGTAGGCGATATCTATGCCGAAATTACTCCGGTGAAAAACCTGGTTCTTCGCTCGTCGGTGAGCATGGACCTATCGAACAACCGCGATAAGCTCTTTAAACAAGCCTACGAATATTCTTCGTACGATAAATCGGATAAGAACTTCATCGCCAACAGCATGTCGCGCTACAGTACCCTGATTTTTGAGAATATCCTCACCTGGCAAAAAGAGTTCGACCGACACAGCCTGTCTGTTATGGGCGGACAGACCACCCAGGAGTTCAACTTCAGTACGATAGGCGGTTCGGGAGCTTCAATTTTGAATCCGACACCCAACAACTGGTTCATCTCACAGGCAACCGAAGATAAAAGCTTTGCCAACGACGGCGCCTCCCGTATGCGCATGTTCTCCTTACTGAGTCGTGTTCACTACTCTTTCGATAGCAAATACATGGTTACACTAAACTTCCGTGCCGATGCTTCGAGTAAGTTCCCCGAAAATGTATGGGGTTATTTCCCATCCACAGCGCTGGCATGGCGTATCAGTGAAGAAAGCTGGATGAAAGGTATTCCCAAACTTGATTTTATGAAAGTTCGCGCCGGCTGGGGACAAATTGGCAATGATAAAATTGCCGCCGATAACTTTATCCTGAAAATGTTTAATTCGGGGCCAACCTTTGTGGATTATGTATTGGGGGCTAACCAGCAACTGGCCAGTGGTGCCGCAGTACTCACCTATGTAAATCAGGGTGGAAAGTGGGAAACCACCGAACAGATCAATGCTGGTGTCGATTTCGGATTTTTCAATGGAATGCTGGCAGGTAATGTCGATTTCTTTATTCGCGACACCAAGGAAATGCTCCTTTCGGTAAAAGCTCCAGCCCATGTGGGTAACCGCTTCGACCCGGTAGCCAATGTAGGTATGGTGCGCAACCAGGGTGTTGAACTTCAACTCGAACATCAGAATAAAATCGGAAAGCTGAACTACTCTGTAAGTGGTAATGTGTCGTTTATCAGCAACGAACTTACTTCACTTAATGGTGGTGACCGCGTATATGGCGACAAGAGCATCAGCGACGAAGGCTATCCGCTGTTTACCCTCTGGGGATATCAGTACGATGGTATTTATCAATCGGATGCCGATGCTTTGCAACACCTTACTGCCTATACAGCCGAAACCATCCCTTATCATGCAGGTGATGCCAAATTCGCTGATTTGAACAAGGATGGAAAGATTGACGACAGCGACCGCACCGATTTGGGAAATCCATTCCCTTGGCTGACTTATGGTATTAACCTGGGAGCCGACTACCAGGGCTTCGACCTGCAATTGTTTTTCCAGGGAGTACATGGCAACGAACTGTACAATGCAGTACGCCACCGTACCGAGGGCAAAGGTGTGGAAGCAACATTGGGAACTCAGATGCGTAATGTGTGGTCAACGGCCAACACTTCAGGTAATATACCCAATCCTTACGGAAGCTCCATGAATTTTGAAACCTCGAGTCGATTTGTAGAAAGCGGTTCCTACTTCCGGTTGAAAAACCTGCAATTAGGGTATACCCTTCCTTCCAGCGTTCTAAACGGAACCTTCATAAAGCGTTGCCGTTTCTACCTCTCGGGCAATAACCTGCTGACGCTTACCGGATACACCGGTTACGACCCTGAAGTGGGCGGAGGAGTCGATTATGGTAATTATCCACAGGCCCGCACGGTGCTTTTCGGAGTTAATCTTGATTTTTAAGAACACATAAACACTAAAGATATGAAACGAGCATTTCAATTCACAATACTGGCAGGCTTCCTGATGTCGCTTACCGCCTGCGAAGACTGGCTATTGGAGCCATCGCCCGGACTAACCCGCCTCGAAGATTTCTACTCGGTAGGTAAAACGGCGATTCAAAACACCAATGCGGCCTATGTTCCCCTGATGTGGGAATTCCAATCGACCTATTTCCCGGAATGGTTTATCGGCGATGTGGTTTCAGATGACGCCCTCAAGGGAGGACAATCGATTGGCGATATGGCCGATGTGTACGATATGGAGAACTTTAAAACCAATTCGAACAATGGTTTTCTACTCGATTTTTACCGTGCACAATGGCAGGGCATCGCACGTTGTAATCTCCCTCTGCAGGAAATTGCAAAAATGACTCCCGATTCGGTAATGACCGAAAGAGTTCAACAACGTTTGCTGGGCGAACTCCATTTCCTGCGTGCCCTGTATTATTTCCGGTTAGTGCGCGTTTTTGGCGGAGTACCTAAAGTAACCGAACCGATTGTTTCGTCGGCCAACTGGCAACAGACCAGAGCCTCTGTTCAGGATATCTACAGCCTGATTATCAGTGACCTGGAAGCTGCCAATCGAGGTCTCTGGAAAAAAAGCGAATATTCAGCCGATGAATTGGGTCGTGCGACCAAGGGTGCTGCCCAGGCCATGTTGCTGAAAGCTCATTTGTACACTAAAAACTATGCGGATGCCAAACGCTGGGGTGATTCAATTATGGCTTCCAACGAATATACATTGGTTAGCAATTATGCCGATAACTTTACCCTGGCTGGTGAAAACGGCCCTGAGTCGGTATTCGAAATTCAGTTTATGGAAGATCCAACCAGCGACTACGGCGAAGGGTATGGCTTTACCCGCGGGACATTTACAGTTATTCTTACCCGTTCGCGCTCTTCCAAACTGGGTGGTGGCTGGGGTTTCAACAAGCCTACTAAGAATCTTTACAACAGTTATGAAGCAGGAGATCCACGCCGCGATGCTACAATTTTTAATCCTTCCGACGCCGATATTGAAACTCCCGAACAGGAGATCTACCTCGGAAGCAGGTACCTGAACCGGAAGTATGCAATGATGAACGACGACAAGAGTTACTACACGCTTAGCCATCCAACCCGTGGTCCGATTAATACAAAAGTGATTCGCTATGCCGATGTGCTGTTGATGTATGCCGAAGCCGCCTGCGAACTGAACCAGCTTACTGCTGCAAAAAATGCACTCGAACAGGTACGATCAAGGGCCAGAGGAACAGCAGCTATCCTGCCGGCATTCCCGTATGGTTCCTATGCCGACAACCAGGCCGATCTTCGCAAGGCTATTCGTCACGAACGCCGGGTGGAACTAGCCATGGAAGGACATCGCTGGTTCGACCTTACCCGCTGGGGTATTGCCAAGGAAACCATGGATGCATATAAGTCGGGCGAATCGGCAGAAGCACAGCAGCACATGGCGGCCTTTATCAAAGGAACTCATGAGTTGTTCCCCATCCCAAGTAAAGAAATTGATTTAAATCCTATGCAACAAAATCCGTAATATTATAAACATCAAATAAGTAAAAATCATGAGAAAAATTTTGTTTTTAGCCGCTGCAGTGCTGGTATTGTTCAGCTCCTGCGAAGAAGAAGTAACCGGTGTATCACTGGATGAAGCGAATCTGACCCTTGAAGTGGGCGACTCGGCACAACTTGCCGCCAGCATCTTACCTGCAAAAGCCGAAGGTACCATCACCTGGGCATCCTCTAATTCCGCCGTCGCATCCGTTGTGGAAGGAAAAGTAAAAGCGCTTGCCATTGGAACTGCCAATATCACCGCATCAGTAGCCGGGTTCAATGCAACCTGCGTGGTTACTGTAAACAAAGCATCGGTGAATTTTGCTATTTCACTTACCGGAACTGAATACTATCCTATCATTCTGGATGGTGTTACTGCCGGAAAATTAGGCACTAAAATTAAAGCTGACTTCCGCCCCGATGAAATCACCAAGTTCCTGTATATCTGGGATGGCACATTCACACCGGGTAATCCAACAGGACCCAATGTATTTGGAGAAGTTGAACCATGGACCAGCTTAGTAGTTGGAACCAATGGTTGGTCGGGTGCCGGCTTTAATTGTAAAGACGGTGCTGCGTTGGACAAACTGGCTTCTCTGACAGCCAATACCGATAAATACTACCTTCACATTGGTATTAAGAGCCGCAGCAATGCCACTTTTGTATTCGGTCTTGACGGACAGTCGAATGTAAAGTTTGCAGTAGGCCCTACACCGTTCAACGACAACGGAACCATCATTCAGCCCTTGGCCGATTTCCCACGCGATGGTGAATGGCAAAAAATAGAAATTCCATTGAGCACGCTGAAAACCAACGGATTGCTGTATGCTGCCGGTATGGGTGAGAAAAATGTACTATGGTTCCTGGCTGGCGGTGTTGCCGGAACAACTCTTGACCTCGATGCTGTATTTTTGTATAAAAAACAGTAATTCCCTGAACAGTTTAAAAAGCAGCCGGGTTATAGTTCCGGCTGCTTTTGTTGCCTTTTATTAATATATTAAATGACTTTCAGCTATGCCAACTCTCAGATTTCTATGGATAGTACCGGTACTATTATTTCTTTCTGCCTGTGAAAAAGACGACCCGGACCCAAAGGTTCAAAAAGTAATTTTAAGCGATGCAGTGGTAAATCTCGCTGAGGGTGATTCGCTGACGCTGGAAGTAAGTTTTGAACCCATTGGAGCCAGCGAAACGATTACATGGACCTCGTCGAACGAGAAAGTAGCAACGGTATCTTCCACCGGAAAGATCAAGGCCATTTCGCGTGGATTTACGCTGATAAAGGCACAGGCCGATAGTGTATCGGCCACCAGCGAGGTGACGGTAACCCGCACCGACCTGCCCTATCAACTGGTATGGTCGGAAGAGTTTAACGGCCCCACCCTCGACGCTTCTGTATGGAATATTGAAACCGGCGGACATGGCTGGGGAAATCAGGAAAAACAATTCTACACCGGCCGACCTGAAAATATCCGTATTGAAGATGGACAATTAGTAATTGAAGCCCGCAAGGAAATCTACCAATCGAACAGCTACACTTCGGCACGTATCAATACAATGAATAAAAAATCGTTTAAATACGGTAAAATCGAAGCGCGTATCAGTGTGCCCGGTGGCAAAGGAACCTGGCCGGCCTTCTGGATGCTGGGAGCCAATTTCCCCACAGCCCGCTGGCCCTTGTGTGGCGAAATCGACATTATGGAACATGCCGGATCGCAAGCCAAAACCATTGTACACGCAGTACACACTTCCGAGAAAAATGGTTCACGTGGCAACAACTGGTCGTTTAAAAAGGCGGCTGGCAATGTAGAAAACGTATTCCGCACCTATGCCATCGAATGGGAAGAACGCGCCAATGAAGGCGACGACAACATCAGCTTCTTTATCGACGGTGTGAAAAGCACCACGCTGTGGGAACCTCACGTGAACGCCACCGTTCAGCAATGGCCCTTCAAGCAGGAGTTTTTCATCATTTTGAATATTGCCTTAGGAGGAACCATGGGCGGTACTATCGACGATACGATCTTTAATACTCCGGTGTTGATGAAAGTGGATTATATACGGGTGTACCAACGAAAGTAAACACTTCTTTTTTAACACTATAACAAATAAAACCCGGCACCATTGAGCAATCATGGGCCGGGTTTTTTTAATGTACTTAATAGCACATGTTGATCTATAGTCGTAATGATTTCAATTCATGTGAAATGTAAATGATTTTTTGTAGTTTTGTGGCTACGTTTAAATTTCTATGTATGAAATCACAAATTCAACTGTTTGAAGAAAAGAAAGTCCGCACCATGTGGGACCAAGAAAGTGAAGAATGGTATTTTTCAATTATA